>JAZUJG010000170.1:0-7258 GCA_045642645.1 Acutalibacteraceae bacterium
CATTCGGTGAGGATGCGCGCATACTCACGCCCGAAATGCTGAAAAACGGCGTAATCATCGACTATGCCGCAGCGATGATTCTGACGGGAAAAGGCATTGACACGGGCATTGTTTCGGAAAACGGCACCGCCTCCATGGAAACAAAAGAATATTTCGCAAGCGGAGAAATAACCTCGTGCCTTACGTGTACAAAGCTGCATAAGCTCACACTTAAAGATAATGCCGAGGCGGGCAGTTACATTGACTGCGGCGGCGAAAAATCACCCGTATTCTATAAGTACGAAAATGCCGACGGTCTGCGCTTTGCGGTATATGCTTTTGATGTTTACAATGCCGATGAAACGGTTTACAGAAATTATGAGAGACAAAAGCAGGTAATTGATGCGCTGAAGTGGTTAAGCGGCAAAAATCTGCCCGCGGTATGTACGGGGCACCCCGATTTATACATACTTACGAAAGCGGACGGCAATAAAATGACAGTCGGTTTATGGAATTTCTTCCCCGATAAAATATATTCACCCGAGGTTAAGCTGAACGGTAATGTAAAATCGTTCAGGATATTCGGCGCAGACGGCAAAGCGGATGAAAATACACTCACACTTTCGGAAATCGAGCCATACGGCTTTGCCGCGGCGGAAATATTATTTTAAGTGAAAAATGGTTGTGACGGAAAAATTCGTCACAACCATTTAATATTATTTCAGATTTATGAACACCAGACCGACCGCACATACCGTTATACCGACGATTTTGTTCCAGGTGATATTTTCGTGGTAGAATAGCGCACCCACAACTATAAGTGCCACCGCAAGAATTGAGCTTTGCACAATGGAAGCGGTGCTGACCTGCCAGCCGGCTTTATAGGCGTATATATACCCCGCTTCAAGACCGACTATTACCAAACCAAGAATCAGCGATGACCAGTTCATTTTGCCGAATTCTTTGAATATGTTCGGCTGATCACCAAGCACAAAGAACAGTATTGCCGAAACCGCCGCGCCCACGAGGTAAGTTATGGTAAGTGAAGCAAACGGATTTGCATTGTTCGGTACGCTTTTGGTGCAAACGTTGTAAACAATATTGGATAATATAACAAGCGCAATAGGCCAGATATACGAAAACATATAAACACCCTCTTATTATTTCTTTCTGTAAATTGTCGGCAGCGGGTTGCCGTTTTCATCCACCATTTCAAGTGAATCTATGCCGTATTTTTCAAGCACGGCTTCCCATCTGCTTACCATACCCTCGGCATACTCAACGGCTATAAAGCCTGCGGTGAGGTAGGATTTTAACGCGGTGGGTCTGCCCTCGCTCGTAGTGAGCGCAACATAAGGCACCCCGCGTTCCTTTAAGGTTTTCTTGACAATATAACTTAAATACTTTGCAAGTCCTTTGCCGCGGAATTCTCTTTTAATGCCGACCCAGTGCATATCGCCGTAACCGCCCTCGCTGTCCACAAACGAAGTTGCGGTGCCGATATGCTCGCCGTTATAATCGAGGAACCACATATCCCTTTCCGGCACAATGTCGGTAAAGTCGATTATTTCGCTCTTATAGGAAGCAAGTTCGGCGGCTCTGTCACCCGGCTCGCCGGTGCAGATGGAAACATACCAGTCGTGTATATCGCTTTCATCCTTATAGTGCGAGAACGAGTACCCCTCGGGCAAAGTAAGCTCGGGCAAATCGTTATCGGTAAACCAATACATTTTAAGCTGGTTTTTACCGTAACCGTCGGCAAAAAGGTTATCGTTAGCTTTAAAAATAAGCTTGCCGCGGTCGGAAATGACTTCTTTGTAATCCATAGCTCTTTCGTGATTGCCGAGCCACGCATAATTGATTTTGACGGTGCCGCTGTTATTATTTACATTTTCAAAGCCTACGCGGTAATTTGCGGCTTCGGGCACTTTAAATTCAAGCGTGAAATCTGTAAGTTCTTCCGAAAAAACATCTCGTGAAGCTATAAGCTCATCGGTAGCGGAATTTTTCACAAACATACGCACTCCGCAGGGCGCCTGCACATTTGCGCGGAAGGTGTGGTTGAACTCGGGTGTGACATACACGCCCTGCCAGAGCTTGACATCGCCCTTGTCAAAATCCTTCATATAAGCATAAGAGCCTCCCTCCACATTCGGCTCGCGGTGTGTGCCGAGGCAGTCCTCAGCAGTATTTTTACTGTACGCCCAAAAGCAGAGCCCGTTTTTAAACTCGGTATTTTCAAACGCCGCCATACTCTTGAAGTGGCTCATATCGCTTATGACGGTTTCAAAAAAGTTCATTTCAATGCCGTCAATTATATTATTCTCAAAGCGCACACTCGTTACGGGCGGGTTGCCCTTTTCGGTCGAATAGGGATTGTAGAGCCAGTTGCCGAGAGTTTCTATGTGATTATCGTGAACATAGACATTTCTGACCTCGACTTTTTCAAGATCGGGACAGCCGATGCCCCAAAGAATCATACCGAACGCCTTGCAGTGATTTGAGCGCAAATCGTTGTGGTCGATTTCGATATTCTGCGAAGCCTGCGGCTCATCGGAATTCCACCACTCGCTCCTGCGCGGATCGCGGTAGGAGGAGAAAATATAAACAGAATCGTCGCCCGTAAACATCTTGCACCCTGTAACTCTTATATCGCGGCAATTCATAAGGCAGATGCCGTCGCCGTTGCCGTAGTTCCAGTTATCTATAACAAGATTCTTGAAAAGTCCGCGTTCGCTTGTGAACGGCATTACGGCATAACTGTGGTAATTGGTGATGTGAATATCCGAGATTTCAAAATCGGAGCATCGGTAAAAGCCGATGGGGCAGATTTTAATGATATTGTCGGGGTCGGTCACTTCCATCATACGAATGTGGCCCCTGCCCGTAATTTTAAAGTTACTGCTGCCCTCGGGCGCGTAAATAAACGGGTAATTCTTATACCAGCAATGACTCCACTTAATAGTTTCGGACCAATTATGACCGAGCATGGGCTCGTAGGGCTCATAGCCGTCGCCCACGGGCTTGACATATTCGTTTCTGTTCGCGGTCTGGTGCAGAATTGCCCTGTTGCCGAAATGCAACTCCACGCCGCTCCTTAAAACAATGCCCGATGAAAGAAAGGTTTTGTTTGCATTAAGCTCAACCGTGCCGCCGCCGTTTGAGTAAACATAGTCGATTGCTTTCTGTATGCTTTCGCGGTCATTGGTAACGCCGTCGCCTGCCGCGTTAAAGGGTGCATCAAGTACTTTTACATATAAATTCCCTGTCATAATTGCCTCCGAATAAAAACATTTGCCTACATTTTACAATACCGATTATAAAACTGCAATACGCTTTTTTGATTTTACGGCACTTTCCTTACGAAATTGTAAGACTTATGCAGTTGCGAAAAGGCGGTGATTTTGGTAAAATACATACGGTGGTGATATTATGCCGAACACGGTTCTACTTACTGAAGACGATATTTTTCTGCGCGAGGGCATAACCGAGCTGTTGAAGAACAGCGGCTATACCGTATTTGCGGCGGCAACAAAGCAGCAAACCGAAGCCGCGCTCTCGTTCTGCAAGCCGGATATTATTATACTCGATGTACTTCTGCCCGACGGCAGCGGCATTGATATCTGCAAATCGCTTCGTGCAGGCGGCAGCACCGTGCCCGTATTGTTTCTGACGGCGTGCGATGACGAAAGCGAAATCGTACAGGGCTTTGATGCGGGCGGCGATGACTATGTCACAAAGCCGTTCGGCACAAAGGAGCTGCTTGCGCGCATTCGCTCGCTCTTAAAGCGCACACAGAAAAGCCGTTACATATTCGGTGATGTTATTATAGATGCGGAAAATATGTCCGTAACCCAAAACGGCGAAAACATATATGTTACGCCCACCGAATTTCAGATACTCATTCGCCTTGTCAAAAACTACGGTGCGATAGTCACGCGCAGCAGTCTGCTTGCGAATATCTGGGACAATGACGGCAATTTTATTGACGACAACACCCTTTCGGTGCACATCTCGCGCCTGCGTGAAAAAATAGGCGGCAAGCGAATAGTGACGGTACGCGGCATAGGTTACAGATGGGAGGCGGAAATATGACCGTTCCCGTTTTGACCGCTATTTGCGCGGTACTGCTTGCGGCGGTCGTTATTCTGCTGATTTTGCATTTGAAAAGCAGAAAGAATATCGACACACTTTGCGACAGTATTGAAAACTACCTGACGAACGGTAAAAGAAGCGATTACAGCGTAACCGACAATTCTTTTTCGCGTCTGCATAACGATATATGCGACCTCCAATATCTGCTTGAAGTACAGAAAGAAAACAGAATTGCCGACAACAAGCGAAATGCCGATTTTGTGTCCGATGTTTCGCACCAGCTCAAAACTCCCCTCGCCGGCGTTAAGCTTTACTGCGAAATGGCGCAGAGCGAGCACAAAACGGAATATGCCGAAAAGGAAATGCAGCTCATAAACAAAATGGAAAGCCTCGTCAGTCAGCTTTTGCGCCTGCAAAAAATAAAATCCGATGCGTACACAATGGATTTCAGGGAAAATAATCTCAAAGATTTGGTAAACGGCGCCACAGATGAGCTGAAGCCGATATACACAGGCAAAAATATTACGGTAAGCGGCAGCGGCACCCTGCGGTGCGACAGAGATTGGCTCTGCGAGGCGGTGGGGAACATTATAAAAAACGCCTGCGAGCATACTGACGCAGACGGAAAAATATGCATAAATATCGAAGAAACCGAAAAATGCGTATTGCTTACAATCGAGGATAACGGCGGCGGTGTTGCCGACAGTGAGCTGCCGATGCTTTTTAACCGTTTTTACAAGGCGGAAAACTGCGCGCCGAACAGCACGGGTATAGGTCTTGCCATAAGCAAGGAAATTGCCGAAAAGCACCACGGCACCGTATTTGCGGAAAATACGGGCGACGGGTTAAAGGTTACGATGTGTTTCCCGATAGTAAGCGGTAAAGAAAGCTTTTCTTACGAAACCTTAAGGTAAATGTCACCTTATCGTAAGGTTGGTGTTTTACAATGGTTTCACACAAAGAAAGGCGGTGGTTTTGTGACCATACTTGAAAGTAAAAATCTCACAAAAGAATACATTTCCGGTGACGGAACGGTTAAGGCGATTGACGATATTTCCGTCAAATTCGAGCAGGGCGAATTTGTGGCAATCACGGGCCCCTCGGGCTCGGGTAAATCCACACTTCTGCACAATCTTTCGAGCCTTGAAGCTCCCACCTCGGGCGAGGTCATTTACAATGAGCAGAGCCTTGCGAAATACAATGACAATCAGCTTTCCATTCTACGCAGAAGAAGATTCGGCTTTGTTTTTCAGAGCTACAACCTTGTTTCCGAGCTTACGGGGTACGAAAATATTGTACTGCCCGTTATGCTCGACCGCAAGAAAATCGATGAGGAATACATAAATAAAACCGTTGATGTACTCGGAATCGGCGACAGGCTCAATCACCTGCCCTCTGCCATGTCGGGCGGTCAGCAGCAGCGCATAGCCATAGCGCGTGCGCTAGCAAACAAGCCTGCAATCCTTTTTGCCGATGAGCCTACGGGCAACCTTGACGGCAAAAGCGGCAAGGAGGTACTTTCGCTTTTAAAATATGTGAGTAAGGAATTCGGCATTACGCTTATACTCGTTACGCACGATTTGCACGTGGCACAGCAGGCGGACAGAATTTTGAGCCTTGAGGACGGGCACATTGTTTCCGACACAAAGGCGGTGGCGCAATGAAAAAGCTCACCGTTAACGCCATTGCACTCGGCAACTTAAAGCACCGCAAGAAGCAGTATGCGCTGCTTATAATCGGCGTGGTGCTCGCCATGATATTCTCCTCGGGGGCGGCATTCTTCATAACCTCGTACTATGCCTCGGTGGAGGAATTAAAGGACAGAGGCTACGGAAAACAGGATGCCATAGTTTACGGCGAAAGTGAAGATACGATATGCTCCATGGCGCGTGACGGCAAATTGCTCAACTGCGGCAGAAGTGAAGAAATCGGCTGTATTTTCAATGACAAAGCAGAAAATAAAGGCACATATATTGCCAAATTCGACGACAGAGCGAAAGAACTGTACGATATTACTTTGATTGAGGGCAGGCTCCCCGAAAAGAAAGGCGAAATCGCACTTGAAAAGGATGCCTACACGCGCCTTAAACTTACGGCTGACATAGGTGAAAAATTCACCGTTAAACTCAAAGCAACCGACGGTGAGAATCTTTGCAAAAACGCAGTCGAAAAGACATATACGCTTACGGGCATAACCGCCGACAAGCGCAAGAATTTTGAAACCTCTTACCGCGGTGAGAATAACTATTTTCCCGCCGCGATAGTCAGCGCAGAGGAAAGCATTGAGCCGGGCGGCAGGGAATTTTTCGGGTTTTATTTTAATTTCCCGTCATCGGTACGCGGCAGTATGGCGCAGGGAAGGTACTACAACAAACTGCACGACAGTTATTACAGCGGGAACACTGATCTGTACAGATACAGATTCGCCATACTCACCGCCGAGCTCGGAATAAATTTTGTGCCCGGCTACGGCGATATATCGAACTCGCGATCATTGATTATGACGCTTGCTGTGGTTATGTGCATTGCCTCGTGCATAGGCATTATAAATGCATTCACCGGCATACTCAATCAGCGTAAAACGCAGGTGGGACTTTACCGCGCGGTCGGCGCAACCAAAAAGCAGATAATCAGAATTTTCGGCAGAGAAACATTTATAATATCGCTTTTGTGCGTACCGCTCGCAACGCTGATTTCATATTTCGGTGTAAAACTACTTATAGGCAAAATCGAAAACTTTGTGTTTGTGCCGAAAATTTCCGCACTTGTACTCAGTGCGGCGGTAAGCATAGTGTGCATAGCGGCGGCATCGCTCATACCTTTACTTAAAGCCGCAAAGACCTCCCCCATGCTTGCGGTCAAAAACACCGATTACAACAGAAAAATGAAGACCAAGCGCATTAAAACGGTGCGCTCCTTCAAGCCCGCAAAGCTGCTTTCGCAGCGCAGCCGCAAATTCAGTATGGGCAGGACCGTTGCGGTAAGCCTTATACTTGCCGTATCGATTTTAGTGAGCACATTCGGCACAACCATTATAATCGCCGAAAAACCGTTTCTGCTTAACTACGATTACGAGGTGGATTACTTCCCGCTCTACCCGACGGATAAATTCATTTACACCAGGGACTCGGTTTATTTTGATGACAGTACGCTGACCGAAATGTATGACATACCGCATATTGCC
>JAZUJG010000171.1:0-7192 GCA_045642645.1 Acutalibacteraceae bacterium
GCGATGACTATGTTGCAGTAAAGCGCGAAAGCTATGAGGATATGATTTGCTGCCAGTTATAATTACAGCCGGCACTTCCCCCTTCAAATTTACAACGATTAAATATTAAAACAGCTCCGGGATGCAAAAGCATTTCGGAGCCGTTTTCAATATCTGTCAGTAAATCTGTTTTATCTTTTCGTCTGCGGTGCAGCAGGCATATATGTTTTTCAGCTTTGCGTTTCCGTCGGAATCGGCAATTTTCACGATTATGTTTTTTGCCCTTATCAGCGGGAAGGTGCATATCATTTTATGCCCCACGGTAAAGCCTCTGTAAACGGGCACATTCACAAATTCCTGCGTCGTTTCCGAAATGCAGACATCACACGCTTTTATATGGCTGCCGTCTGCAATATCCTCTTCAAGCACCACGTGGTCGACAAGTGAATATTCATTGAGCCTTATATAGTATTTTTCATCATCCTTGATAATTTCGGAGGAGGGCACGCGGCAGTCGTTGAGCCTGCGGTGCATTTCCTCCGTCATATATTTTATAAGCGCCACATTGTTTTCGGGCAGCAGACCGCGTCTGTCCGGCCCGATGTTTATAAGCAGATTTGCGCCCTTGCCGATGCTGTGGTAATAAAGCCCGAGCATCTCCTCGCGCGTGCGCAGGCAATCTTTGTGGGTTTCGTTGTAAAACCAGAAGTTTTCCCACTGATTCCTCACCACGCAGCAGTCGCATTCACCGGGGTAAAATCCGTCGGAATCGGGGCGTATGTTTTCGTTGTTGAGCGGTATTATTCCCCACTCGTTTCCCGACCAGCGCACATCGTTGCACCATCTGCCGTGCGCGATTATTTCGGGCTGCAGCTTCCTCACGGTCGCGGTTATTCTTTCGTTATCGAATAGGTGCCCCTCGCTGCCGCAGCCGTCAAACCAGAGGTAATCTATTTTGCCGTAGTTCGTAAGCAGCTCCGTAAGCTGCGCCACAACAAAATCGTCGTAATCCTTTCCGGTGCGCGCTTCGGTGTCGAACTGCGAGCACGAATAGTAAATTCCGCAGAACATACCGTATTCGCGGCACGCGTCAACATATTCCTTTATAACATCGCCCTTGCCGTTTTTATAGGGCGTGTTTTTTATGCCGAATTCCGTCTGAGCGGTCTGCCAGAGCGCAAACCCGTCGTGGTGCTTTGCGGTAAGCACGGTGTATTTCACACCGGCATCCTTCAGCTCGCGTATCCATCTGCGGCAGTCCTGTTCGGTCGGGTTGAATGTGGAAAGCTCCATCGGCTTCATATCCCAGTCGCGATGCATCTCGTTGAATGTCCTTATGCCGTAGTGCAGAAAAACGCCGAGCTCCATATCAAGAAAATCAAGCTGACTTTTTTCAGGTAAGCTGTTCATACATCTTCCTCCTTGTTGACAAAAAAAGATACAGAAGCGTTGTTCTGCGACCGACGGCGTATAAAGACTCCGAGGGAAAAACGGCGCTTCTGCGCTCACCTCTGTACACAAAAAAGATGCAGAAGCGTTGTTCTTCGACCGACGGCGTATGAAGATACTCCGAGGGAGAAAACGGCGCTTCTGCGCTTTTTTAATACATGGATTCGCGTTTGCGCTTGCGAATGGCACGGTATATCGCATATATGATAACCAGCGCGGCGGAAACCGAAAGCCCTATGTACGCATCAAGGTTTGAGTTGCCCTCGATTTTCAGCTCGTTCCAGAGCATGGACATATAGTTCTGCGTGTCGTAATCAAGGTTTTCAAACATCTCGGTTTTCGGCAGGTGCTCGTCATCGGGGTAAAGGACCTCATCACCCTTTAAATCGTAATCGTCACTTTCGAGCACACCGCTGTGCGGTGATGCGTAGCAGATATAGTTTGCGTTGGCAACGGCTATATCCGTTTCGGTCATAAAGTTGATATACAGCTCTGCGGCTTCCTTATTTTCGGCATTTTTCGGTACGCACATAGCATCCACAAAAAAGTTTACGCCCTCCTTGGGGTACACAAAGCCAAGGTCCGGGTTTGTATCGTACATCGTAAGGAAATCGCCTGCATAGTACGGAGCAAGTGCGGCTTCGCCGTTTTCCATTTTATTGAATATTTCATCCATAACATACGACGAAACAAGCGGAGTCTGCTCCTTGAGCTTTGCAATAGCCGCATCCCAATCGGCAATATCGGTTGTGTTTATACTCTGCCCGAGGTAGAACTGTGCCACGCCGAAGCCGTCACGCGGGTTGTTGAACATAAGTATCTTGCCCTTATATTTTTCATCCCACAGAGCGCCCCAGCTGTCGGGCTCCTCATCCACCATAGTGGTGTTATAGATAAGCCCCGTCATGCCGACCGTGTAGGGTACCGTGTATTTATTTTCGGGGTCGTAGTAAAGATTTCTGTATTTTTTCAGAATATACTTATCAAAGTTCGGTATATTTGAAAAATCGAGCTCGGCGAGCATACCCTCCTCGGCTAATTTTGCAATCATATAGTCCGAGGGAATTATAACATCATAATTTGCGCCGCCGCTTTGCAGCTTGTTATACATATTTTCGTTACTTTCAAAGTTTGTGTAATTTACCTTGATGCCGTAGCGCTTTTCAAATTCGGCATTTACATCAAGGCTGCCCTCGCTGCCGTCGGAAATATATTCGCCCCAGTTATACACATTAAGTGTTGTGCCCTTGAGGTGCGAATAATCCTTTTCGGCATCGACTGCGAATGCGGGCAGAGTGCACGCGGCACAAATCAGAAGCGAAAATGCAATGCAAAGTATGCGTTTCATCATTTGTTTGCACCGCCCTTCTTATTCTTTTTATCGCCGCGGGCGCTTATTGTGTTGGAAATTACGAGCAGCACAAGAATTGCAAGGAACACGAGTGTGCTCAATGCATACATATCGGGAGTTACGCGGCGCTTCGTCATGGAGAATATTCTTATGGGCAGCGTCTGCGAGTTTGTGCCGCTCACAAAGTAGCTGATTATAAAGTCATCGACCGACAGCGTGAACGCCATAACAAGACCGGAGATTATACCCGGCATTATGGAGGGTATGACCACCTTGAAGAATGCCTGCACCGGTGTGCAGCCGAGATCCTGCGCGGCTTCGGCAAGGTGCGGGTCGGTCTGCCTGAGCTTAGGCAGAACATTTAGTATAACATACGGCAATTCAAAGGTTATGTGCGCTATCAGAAGCGTGGTAAAGCCGAGAGTTCCCGTTTTGCCGAACAACGAGCCTATGAACACAAACAGAAGCATCATTGAAATACCCGTAACTATTTCGGGGTTCATCATGGGGATGTTTGTGGTGGTAAGCACCGCCGAGCGGAACCACTTGTTTTTGTAGCGGAATATTGCCGTTGCTGCGGCAGTTCCCATAACGGTTGAAATCACCGAGGAAACCACGGCAATAATCATTGAATTTTTGAAAGCGGTAAGTGTGGCGGCATCTCGGAACAGCTCTGCGTACCATTTGAGCGAAAAGCCCTCAAAAACCGATGTGCTTTTGCCGGAGTTGAAGCTGAAAAGCACGAGCACGAGTATGGGCGCGTAGAGGAACACCATCATAAGCACGGTGTAAAGATTTGCGCCGAAGGATTTCTTTTTCATATTACCACACCTCCGTCATCATCGGAGAAGCGGTTCATAACGGCAAGGCATATAAATATGAGTATCATCAGCACAAACGAAAGCGATGCGCCGAGATTGAAGTTGTTTGCCGTCTGGAATTGCGTCTCTATAATATCGCCTATAAGTGTTGTACCCGTACCGCCGAGTTTCTGCGAAATGTAGAATGTACTGACGGACGGAACGAATACCATTGTAAAGCCGGAAACCACACCGGGAACACTTAACGGAACAATTACATTCCTGAATATGCCGACCTTGCCTGCGCCGAGATCCTGCGCGGCTTCAATAAGCGAACGGTCGATTTTGAGCATTACGGTGTAAATGGGCAGTACCATATAGGGTATGAAGTTGTAAACCATACCGAGCACCACCGCGCCGCGCGTATTTATAAGCTGCAGCGGCTCCAGACCGAGCGAGGTAATGAATGTGTTAATCAGTCCGTTATCCTCGAGAATGGTCATCCACGAGTATGTTCTTAAAAGGAAGTTCATCCACATAGGCAGCATAATGAGCATCATCATGGTGCGCTGCTTCGCGGGACCTGCGTTTGCCATAATGTAGGCAAGCGGGTAGGAAATTATAAGGCATATTACGGTTGCAAGCAGCCCGAGCCAAATGGAAAGCAGAAATGTATCGGTATATTTGCCTATTTCTGCCATATTTGCAAGGGTGAAAGCTCCCGATTTATCGGTGAACGCGTAGTAAGCCACCATACCGAGCGGAACAAGAATGAACAGTACCGCCCAGACGATATACGGTGAGCCCGAAACGCGTGCAACGGTTGACGATTTGTTTTTCATCAAAAGCACTCCTTTCGGAAAGGTATTGTATTTTTATTCTTCTTCCTCGTATGCGGCATCGGAAAGCTCATCGAACTCCTCGCTGAATGAGCTGTAATCGCCGTAAAGACCGGAGTACTTTGATTTTTTCATAATGTGGATCGCATCGGGCAGTATATCAAGACCGATAGTTGCGCCCACGGTCTGGAACTCGGTGGATTCTATCATCCACTTAAAGCCCTTGATTTCCACGATTATTTCATAATAATCGCCCTTAAAGGTGGTGGAGGTAACAGTGCCCGATATCATAGCCTTTTCAACGGGTACTATATCGACATCCTCCGGGCGGACAACAACATCGACATTTTCATCCACGCCGAAGCCTTCATCAAGGCATTTGAATTTGTGGCCTGCCATTTCCACCCAGAAATCCTCACGCATAACGCCCTCTATAATATTGCTTTCGCCTATGAAGTCGGCAACGAATGCGTTTTGAGGCTCGTTGTAGATTTTGGTGGGCGAGCCTATCTGCTGAATGGAGCCGCCGTCCATAACAACTATCGTGTCGCTCATGGAGAGGGCTTCCTCCTGGTCGTGCGTAACATAAATAAATGTTATGCCGAGGCGTTTCTGTATATTTTTAAGCTCGGTCTGCATATCCTTCCTGAGCTTTAAGTCAAGTGCGCCGAGGGGCTCATCAAGCAGAAGCACTCTCGGTTTTACCACGAGTGCGCGCGCTATTGCCACACGCTGCTGCTGACCGCCCGAAAGCGACGATATATTTCTTCGTTCAAACCCCTTGAGGTTTACAAGCTCAAGCATTTCGGTAACGGCTTGCTTGATCTCCTTTTCGGAGTACTTGCGAAGCCTTAAGCCGAACGCGATATTTTCATACACATTAAGGTGCGGAAAAAGCGCGTAACGCTGAAAAATGGTGTTGAGCGGCCTCTTGTGAGGGGGTACGCCGTTAATCTTTTTGCCATCAAAAATGACCTCGCCTGAATCGGGTTCTTCAAACCCACCGATGATTCTGAGCGTGGTCGTCTTACCACAACCGGAGGGGCCTAAAAAGGTTATAAACTCCTTGTCGTGGATGTGTAAATTCATATTGTCGATAATCTTTGCTCCACCGAGAGTGATGGAAATGTTTTTTAATTCGATAATGTTGTTGGACAATTATCTATCCCCTTTCCGCAAACCAATATTTTTAATAAATAAAAAACCACCTACCCAAAGGCGAACGCCTTCAAATTGGTGAATTTTGATATTGTCCGTGGTGTTTGCAGAGGAGCAACCCTCGCACCCGTGACCGCTGACAAACGGCTTTTTCAGAGCCTTATTAATTTGCAAATTTAATATATATACTTTTTACGGAAATGTCAACAATTTTTTTTAATTTGTCGAATTTTTTTGTTTTTCAAATCATTTTGTGCAGTAAATAAGTGTGTCCCACGCGGGAACATACGGGTGGTGGCGCAAATGTATTTTATACTGCGGGGCGATTTCCTTTAAAAGCAGCGGCAGCTCGTAAACATCGGCAGTCCTGTGGTATGCGGCAATTTCCATACCCGGCAGGTACTTTGCGATAAGAGCCGCACCGCCCTGCAATATTGCGCTTTCGCAGCCCTCGGCATCTATTTTTATATATGTGGGCGCAAGGCCGCCGCAAAGTGCGGGCAGAGTAACGCTTTTTACGACCTTTTCACCGCCGACTGCCGACTGCCTGCCCGCCGCCGAATAAAAGCCGACTTCGCCGTCGGTATCGGTCACGGCGGCATTCACGGCGGTAAAATTCCCGAGTCCGCCGCAGGCTTCGGTAAGTTTTTTAAATGTTTTAATATCCGGCTCGGCGGCAATTATGTGCGAATATTCACCGCCCGTATGCGAAAGAAAGCGTGCAACCGTATCGCCGCGGTATGCGCCGATATCAACATAACATTCCTCTTTGCCGAGCTTAATAATATTTTCGTACGCTTCGCTTTGCGCACTTTCAACTCCGAAAAGACTTCCGAGCCTGCCCGTAAACATAAAATCAAGCACGCCGTCATACACCCTGCGCGACTCGTCATCATATAATAATTCACGGGCGGCATTTATTTTTTCAATATCGCGGCACACGCGTTCGCGGTCAAAAATATCGTTGTCAATTACGGGAACGCAGGGCACAAGCACTCTGCGGCGTTCCGCTATATTTTTAATATTGGCAATGACCTCGGGGCGCGATGAGCCGAATGTCACTATTACGGTAAAATCTTCGTACTCCTTTTCAAAATCGGAAACGGGGCGCACATTGAAGCCGTGGAAAGCTCTGCTGCGCACAAAGCCGTCGCTTGCCGCAACGCCGCTGACATTTACGCCGAGCCGTGCAAGGTGCTCAAAGACCTTGTCTGCGCCGTTGCCGGTGCCGTACATTATTATCGGCTCATCCGTTTCGCAAAGCATCTCCCAAACGGATTTGTTTTCGCAAAAATCCATACGCACTCCCCTTTCCGTAAAATACCGCATAATTTTACCATAATATCAAATAAAAGTAAACGCATTTTCGTCTAAAAAGCGAATGTGTTTTTGGTTTAAAATCCTTGCCTTTACGGAATATATGTGATAACATATTGTAGTGTATGTACGCTTTTGAACAGAGGTATCAGTATGAAGATTTACAAAAGCATAGATGAACTTATAGGAAACACTCCGCTGCTCGAACTGGGCGGCATGGAAAAGGCCGAAAATCTTTCTGCAAAGCTGCTTGCAAAGGTGGAATTTTTCAACCCCACCGGCAGTGCCAAGGACAGACC
>JAZUJG010000172.1:0-3423 GCA_045642645.1 Acutalibacteraceae bacterium
CATGACCTACACTTACGAAAGGCGCAGTATAGTGTATATCAAAGTTGAACTTTAAGGTGACAATATGGATGAAATGTGCAAATATATCTGCAAGGATTCAAGGGACCGCATAGCCTGCTTTGTAATAGGTCTTATATTTGCCGGCGCCGCGGCGGTGCTGTTTGTCAGGGACAGCAGCTTTTTGGCAACGGCAATGCTTTGCATAGGACTGGTGCTGTTTTTTGAGGCCTTTACCGCCGGCATACGCGACCGCAGAAAGCTGAAAAAGCAGACGGCGGACGGCACGCTCGAAAAAGCCGCCGCCGATTTTGCATCAGCGGCGTTTTATGCAGACGGTGAATTAAAACTCGGTGACGAATATATCTTCCGTCGCCAGATGAGCGTGATAATAAGCTATGCCGATATTGTGAAAGCCGAGCATTATCAAAGCTCCGATGTGCAGAGCAGGAGCCATAATGACTGCATTCGTGTAAAGCTCAAAAACGGCAGATACGAGCCGCTTTGCACCGTTTACGGTGTGAATAAGGGGGAAGAAATCAACGACATTTTTTCGGAGCTTAGGTATTACAATCCCGATATCGAAATTTCAAATCCGTTTATGAATTAGGAGTAAAATATAGTAAATGTTGTAATTATCGGCTACGGAAGAATAGCGCAGAATCACATTCAGGCGATAGAGCAGCTTGTCGGCATTTGCGACCATAAGGATGAAAAGGTGGAGAAGGCGGCGGCTCTGCATAACTGCAGGGGCTACACCGATGCCGATACCGATGAAGCTGAAAGCAATATGAAAATATGGCGCGAGGGTACGGGATTTGAAAGAATCGCCGTTGCCGAGGAGGATGCCTTTGTGCGCCAGATGCGCTATTTTACCGACTGTGTAAGCAAAGGCGAAAAGCCCGCGCTTATTACACCCGATGAGACCTTTGAGGTAATTCATATGATTGATGCGCTGCACGAGTCGGCGCATACGGGCAATGCCGTGGTGCTTGATAATTACGCTCCGTTTGATTTCAGGAAAAAATAATAAACAACAAGGCTGTGACGAAATTTTTTCCGTCACAGCCTTTGTTATTATTTTATGGTGATTCGCGTATCGGCGTTTTCATACTGCGAAAGGTCGCCGCCGAGCATATTTATATAGTCTGTCAGTATCTGGTAATCGGCAACGGTGTCGTCAAGCACGAGCTCGTGATCCGCAAGGAAATCGAGCATACCCGAGCCGCCTTTTTTAATCATATAGGTGAGGCTTGCGAGTGTATAGGTCGCATCGGGGTCAATCGGAACATAAACGCCGTTCTGAAGCACTTTTATGTCGCTTACGCGGCGTGCTCCGCTTACACCGAGAAAAACATCGGCTTCATCCGTCTGCACACTGTCGGGTATTGAGGTATCCACAGTAAAGCTGAGCCCCGAAACCTGCTGAAAGCTGCCGTCCTCGCCGTATGCGACGCCGTCCTTTTTATACTCGCTTTGCACATTGCGGCAGAAGTATTCCAGCATATCCGCAATCTCGGCACCGGTTACCTTGACAACGCAAAGCGCATGTCCGTAGGGGTTGACGGCGATGAGGTCCTTGTAAGTTATATCGCCGCTGTTAAGGTCGGCGCGTATGCCGCCGCCGTTGCTCATACCGATATCGGCGTTGCCGATAATGCGGTAAGCGTCCGCCACGAAATCGCCTATGCCTGTCTCACGCGAACGCACCATACGGATTCCGTCCGCATCATAGCAGGAAAGGCTCGTGTTTATATTGCCGACCACCGTATTCATCTGCTTATCGAAATCGCTGCGGACTTCTTCGATTTTTGCATTGACGGTGTCGTCCTTTTTTGTGTAAGAATCTATATATCCGACGGAAGCGGTGCCGCTCTGTGAGAGCACGAGCTTGCCGATTTTTGCGAGCTTTGTGCCTGTGGAGGAAATAAGAACATCCTCACCGTCTTTGTTTTGGCGTACCCAGCACGAGGCTTCCGTGTGCGAATGTGCATCCAGCACAACATCTATGCCCGTGGTGTTTTGCACAAGTTCAACCGAAGTGAACGGCGTATCCGCCTCAACATCAACACCGAGATGTGAAAGCACCACAACATAGTCAGCGCCGTTTTCCTGACACTCATTTACGGTTTTTTGCACTGTTTCGTAGAAGTGTTCGCCGCTGTCGCTGCAGAAATCGTATGCAAATTCACCATTCTCCATATAATATGAGGGAGAGGTCGCGGAAACGGTTCGCGGGGTGGAAACACCTATAAACGCGACTTTGGTTTTGCCGCAGGTCTTTATTTCATAAGGCTTTGTGTTTTCGCCGAGCCAGTTTTCACCGCTGCCGGTGTATGTAATGCTGCAGTTCAGAATTTGGGCATCAAGCTGTTGTATGTTCTTTTTGAGCTGCTCTGTGCCGAAATCAAATTCGTGATTTCCGATTATGGCAAAATCGTAGCCGACGGCATTCATAAGCTCAACAATACATTCGCCCTTGGTGACCGAGCCCTCATAACTGCCCTGCGAAAAGTCGCCGCAATCTGCCGTAAAAACATACCGATACTGCTCCGCCATATCCTTTTTGCAGGCGGCAAGTCCGGCATAGCCTATGTTTTCGTCAATTCCGCAGTGCACATCGTTTGTGAACAGAACAACAATGTCGCTGCATTTTCCGCTGCCTGCACTGCATGCCGCAAGATTGAATAATATTGCCAGGCAGAGCAGGAGAGGAAGTATTCTTTTTTTCATTATTAAGCCTCCGGTTTTATTATTCGCTATTACTGCTCTTAGATGAAAATCACCTTACTCGTTAAAGTAAGGTGATGGTGGAGACGGAGAGGATCGAACTCTTGACCTTACGGATGCGAACCGTACGCTCTCCCAGCTGAGCTACGCCCCCAAAAATATCAGTATTTGAATTATATAACTTCGGTTCGTATTTGTCAACGGATTTTTCGATTTTAATTTGTAAACATATTCCCTTGAATAAATACAGCAAAAGAGGTCGGAGCTTTGAGTATTTCACTCGAAAATCCGACCTCTTGATTCTTAATTACAATCCGGCGCTTGCGCCGAAATTATTCGTTATTCGTTATACAATTATTCATCAAGCGCAGCGTTTTACTCCGCAAGCATACCGTGGTACCTGCCGAGCCAATAGGGCAGTGTGTACTGCGTGGAGGCTTCGGAGCGGTTGGTTTCGTGGTGACCGTCGATATCGAATGTGCTGTTGTTGAATTTGTGAATAGAGCGCTCATCGGGTGCGGCTACCGCCCAGTCAAGATTGCAGACCTGAACGATGAATTTGAGTATGCTCATTACATCGTCGGTGTTGAGCTCGCCGAGTGTACCGCTTGATTTGTCATAAGAAAGCACATTATCTCTGCCGCCGAGCTCGGGCACGCTGAAGGTTGCCACATCGTCGCGGTTGGGGTTGGATGC
>JAZUJG010000173.1:0-2494 GCA_045642645.1 Acutalibacteraceae bacterium
AAGTTCGTGTGTGCATAAGAGCTTCATAAGCAGCGAGAGTGAGCGCTCCGCCATTTCGACCTGACCGTGATTAAGCTCGTTTATCACCCACGTTCTTTCGGGCATAAAGCCGGTGGAAAGGTCAATTGTTCTGTCGGGCGAAATGCAGTATCTGCCGGTATCCTTTTTCTGCACATAGTCGGCGGGGAATGGCTCATTACTGCAATATGCACCGCAGCTTGATGTTACATTGACAATGCAGTCGGACTGTGTGCGGGTGCCCGTGGCGAGTGTAACACCGCAGCAGGCGAGAATGGAGATGTTTGTGCCGTGCTTTTTTGCTTTCTGCAATGTGCCGGCGACATCCGCCATATAGCCGAGTCGGACTTTATTTACGGTGTCTGTAAGTTCTTTACTGAAATCGTAGCTTTTCATAGTTTCGTCGAAACGCTCGTTCGGCAGCATTTCGAGGTAGGCGGGGCTGTCCTTTACAAGCGGCAGTATGAAATTATCCGCACCGAACTTTGCCACAAAGTTTGCGACCTTGGGAACTGCACCCGCAAATTTTTTGTAATCGACTTCGGTATGGTTTATATCTGCCACAAGGTCGAGCACTCGCGTAAAATCTATGCGGTATTCCTCTATTCCCGTTTCAAAAACATCGGCAACAAGGTCGGAGCCGGTGAAAATCGGGTTATCAAAAACGAGATTGTCTATAAGCGCCTTGTCGGCATATTTGTAAAGGTACTGCGCTACGCATACGCTGCCTTGGCTCAGACAGTAAAGGTTTACCTTTTTTTCGCCTGTGATTTTCAGAACATCTTTAATGTAGGCGTAAAGCTCATCGGCAATAATATCGCTCGAAAGGCGCCAGTCATAAAGGAAATTGAAAACTCTGTCTGCGCCCACGACATCGGCAATGCAGTGCATATCAAGAAATACCGAGCCGGTGTACGGCACATACTGCTCGGCGTTGTTTTTCATAAATGCGGCAAGTGAGGTGTCCTCCGCCTTGGAATATACGGGGTGAATATCGTAGTACGACGTGCCGTCGGCATTCATCCTTATGGGGTCGATTACCTGTGCCGCCATTTCGCCGAGAAACCAGAACGGCTTATCTTTGTTGAAATGGCTTAGATTATCGCCTATTGCTTTTTTTATATCGCCGCCGTCAAAGGGAAAAGCGGTGCTTTCCGTGCCGTCTGCATCGGTTTTTATAAGCGCCGTGGCGCCGAAGCCCGAAACCATTATCACGGGCGTGTCTTCCCATGCGGTATTATCGGCTTCGGCACTGCACGGCAGTGCGAAAAAGCCGCAAAGCATTATAAGTGTAAGTAAAACCGAAAAGATTTTTTTCATATTGCACCCCGAAATGAGAGATTACCGTTATTGTAACATCAATTCACGGCTATATCAATATGTTTTTCACTTGCAAAATGTTTATATATGTGTTAAATTATTATACAGAAAATATAGGGGGTTATCAAAATGATGTCTGCTATTGTTAAGGCTATAAGTCTGTTCCTTGCGGAACTTATCGCGCTGTTTAGCCCGTTAAGCACCCTTACGGGCGACAGGCAGGGCGCTATCGCACGCGCGGAAGAAAACTGCAACGCGAGCTTCGCGGTAATTTCCGATACACATATTACAAGTGCCGTACGCGGCGGTGTGCTTGAGCTCGGACTTATGGATATGGCAAATGCTGAGGAAAAGCTCGATGCCGTAGTATTTGACGGCGATATTACCGACCACGGCGCAATAGAGATGTGGGATGTTTTTGCCGATACCATGGCAAAGTACGATATTGCCGAACAGACAATACTTGTTGAGGGCAACCACGATACCTGGGGCCCCGTTGACGGCGATCTTGAGCTTACTACACAGACATTTATTGACTACAACAAAAAAATCAGCGGCAGGGAACTGACCGAAAGGTACTATTCAACCGAAATAAACGGTTACCCCGTAATTGTGCTTGCAAGCGAGGGCGACCACACCTACGCAGATGTTTCCGATAAGCAGATAGCGTGGTTTGCCGCGGAAATGGCAAAGGCTTCGCTCAAAGGTCTGCCGATTTTCGTATTTATGCACCAGCCCATAAACGAAACCCACGGTCTGCCTTACACTTGGGAAATGGATAAGTCCGACCCGCCCGAGAAAGGCGGCATAGGCGAGGCGAGCGATGCGATTTTCGATATCATAAAGCAGTACGATAATGTATTCTACATTTCGGGCCACATCCACGCGGGCTTCTCGGTGGGCGGTCTTTTCAGCACCGCCGTTTCGGTCGAAAAGTACGACGGCTACACGCTTGTAAATGTGCCCTGCTATATGTACCCCGATGTACAGCGCGGCGGCAATATTACAAACGGTACGGGTTATGTGTTTGAAATGTACGATGACCATGTGCTTATAAGAGCAAGAAACTTCTCAACCGGTACTTGGTGCACAAAGTTTGATGAAGTGATTGAGCTCGTATAAGCGGAGACGATAATATGAGCGATGATTTCAGTTC
>JAZUJG010000174.1:0-2142 GCA_045642645.1 Acutalibacteraceae bacterium
GCATTCCAGCGGCGAGGGCGTTATTGTTGAGGGCATAGACAACTGCCTTGTCAAGCTTTCGCGCTGCTGCTCGCCCATACCCGGTGATGAAATCATAGGCTTTATCACGCGCGGTCACGGTGTTTCCGTTCATAAGCGCGACTGTCCCAATGTTCCCGAGGATATTTATGTGTGCGAGGAGCCCGAACGCTGGCTTGCGGCGCGCTGGAAGGACGGCAGCAGTTTAAGAGATTTCAGGGCAAGCCTTGTGCTTGAGTGTGAAACGCGTGTGGCGCTTATGGCGGATGTTGCAACACTGCTTGCAAGTATGCACGTGCTCATAAATTCCATTAACACCCGCTATTCAAAAAGCGGCAACGATATGGTTTACCTCACCATAACGGTAAAAAGCACCGAATTTCTTGACCTTGTTATTTCAAAGCTGCGCGGCATCAGCGGCGTTTTAAGCGTGAACAGGAGCGGTAATATATGAAAGCGGTAATTCAGCGCGTTACAGAAAGCAGCGTGAGCGTCGGCGGCGAGGTCGCGGGCGCTTCCGGCAGGGGCTATATGATCCTTGTGGGTGTTATGAAAGGTGATACCGAGGAGCAGGCGAGACTGCTTGCGAAAAAGACCGCTTCACTCCGCGTCTTTGAGGATGAAAACGGCAAAATGAATCTTTCGGTGCTCGATGTGGGTGGCGACATTCTTGCGATTTCGCAATTCACTCTGTGCGCGGATTACAAAAAGGGCAACCGCCCCTCGTTTACAGACAGTGAGGAGCCGAAAAAGGCAAAGGCACTTTACGATTTGTACTGCGCCGAGCTTAAAGCAAACGGCGTTAAGCGCGTTGAAAAAGGCGTGTTCGGTGCCGATATGAAGGTTTCGCTCATAAATGACGGCCCCGTAACGATTTGCTTCGATACGGATGTATGGCAGAGGTGACTGTATGTATATTGAAAATGTGTTTGTAAGTCCCTCGGCGGCGAACTGCTATATTTTATGCGATGAAACAACCGGAGAGGGTGCGGTGGTCGATCCCGGAGACTACACCGCACATCTTTTAAAAGCCATTGAAAAAAGTCCGGTTAAAAATCTTAAATACATTCTTTGCACGCACGGGCATTTTGACCACACCGGCGGCGTGGGCAGGCTCAAAGAACATTATCCCGATGCACTTGTTGCCATAGGTGCGGGCGATGCCGCCGCACTTTCCGACAGTATATTGGGGCTTTTCGATATTTTCGGTGTGCCGTTTTACCCGTCAAGCGCGGATTTGCGCCTGCGCGGCGGCGATGCGGTAACGCTCGGCGGCATTGAATTCAGAGTGCTCGAAACCCCCGGTCATACCGCGGGCGGCGTGTGCTATTACTGCGAGAGTGAAAAAATCCTCATTTCCGGCGATACGCTTTTCTGCGGCAGCGTGGGAAGAACGGATTTTCCCGGCGGCAGTATGGAAATACTTAAAAATTCGCTTGAAAAATTAAAAATTCTGCCCGATGAAACCGCGGTTTACCCCGGTCACAACGGCGAAACCGACATCGGCAGCGAAAAACGATATAACCCGTACTTATGAAATTATTTTGCATTTCACATAAATACCAATACGAGCTTGAAAAGCTGCTGCTTCTGTTCTTTCCGCTTGAAAAAATCGGGATTTTTACTTCTGTGGAGGAAAAAGACGGCGATTACCTTTTTACAGAGGTTTGCGAAAGTGAAAACGCCCTGCTTTTAAAGGCGGAGCTTTGCCTTGACGGTAAAATCACAAAAGTCCAAAAGGGTTTTTCCGCTTTGGCAGAGCTTAACGCCGAACGCGAGCTTGCGCTTGTTGCATTTTCGCTTCTTACGGATGCCTGCGGATTTACTCCGCAGTGGGGTATCCTTACGGGCGTAAGACCGTCAAAGCTTATGATGAGTAAACAGTCCGAGTTCGGCACAGACGGCGCATTTTCGTATTTTACCGATGTATTGCGTGTTTCGCCGCATAAGGCGGAGCTTGCAAAAAGCGTTGCGCTGACGGAAAAGAGAATTATAGATTCAATCGGTAAAAATACATTCAGTCTGTATGTTTCCGTGCCGTTCTGCCCGTCAAGGTGCAGCTACTGCTCGTTCGTTTCACATTCCATAGGCACGCCCTCGGCAAACAAGCTTGTGCCCGAGTAT
>JAZUJG010000175.1:0-3049 GCA_045642645.1 Acutalibacteraceae bacterium
ATTTTTCGGCCATGTTCACTCGGCGGCGTGGTTTGCAAGCGGCATAATAAAGCTCGGCAGACTCACGGGCGAAGAAAGATACATTCTCAAGGGCAAAGCCATTTACGACTATGTTCGCTCAATCTCCTCCGATTTCGGCTGGGTACCCGAATACGCACAGTGGCATCCCGTTGAGGAGGAGCATTGCGAAACCTGCTGCATACGCGATATGATAGTCTGTGCAGATGAGCTTATAAAATGCGGCTACACCGAATACTATAATGATATGAACTTATTTGCACGAAATCAGCTTGTGGAAAATCAGGTCAGGTACACCGATTATGTGGAGTGTGACAATTCCCTGCCCGACGGCAACGGCATTACCTACAACCGCATAAATGAAAGAATGATGGGCGGCTTTACGGGCGGCAGCGAGCCGAACTCTATTTCGCTCACGCGCTTCCGTTCCATAGCGGGCTGCTGCGTAGGCACCGCGCCCGTTGCGCTTAAAACCGTATGGGATAATGTAATCACCGATGTAAACGGCGTATTTACCGTAAATATTCCCTGCAACAAGCAAACCGATTCTGTTAAGCTTGAATCGTTTATACCGAACGAAGGCAAAATCAGAATAACCGCGCTTAAAGATTGCAAAGCAGGCTTCAGAATTTACGAGTGGATGGGCGAAAATGTTACATACACCGTAAACGGCAAGTCGATTACGCCGGAAACCGAAAACGGAATTGCATCTGCCGCACTCAAAGTCGGCGATGTGCTCGAGCTTAACTTCGCCATTGAAACCGTTGCAAAGAAAGAAACCGTACGCGGCACCGAATTCACGGTTTACTGGCGCGGCTGCGATGTGGTTGACATCACTCCGCGCGGCGAGCACGTAAGGCTTTACCAGCGCAACAGCGAAATACCGAAATATTACCCCACGCCCGCAGATGTGGAATACACGGGCGCGGCGAATATGGGCCCCACTCAGCAGAAGCAGTAAACGGAGGTATTCACTATGAAAAAAGCAGTAAAAATCGTTCTTTGCGTTTTGCTTGCGGTCGTTATTATTGCGGGCGGCGTTACCTATGCCGTACTGCCGCATTCGCTTAATTATGATATAAAGAGCCTCAGGCATACCGACTCCGCACTTGAAATAGTCGACGAAACCGAAGACAGCGTCACCGTTAAAAAGGCAAACGGCGAAGTCAAGGTGCTTATGTTTACCGATATGCACCTTGACGGCAAAAACAAAACCTCGAATATCACGCTTGAGCATTTCGTTGCGGCTGTTGAAAAAGAAAAGCCCGACCTTGTTATTCTGGGCGGCGACAATGTTACCTCGGCGCTCAATAAAAAAAGATGCGAGCAGTTTGCGCAGATTTTTGACAATCTCGGCGTTTACTGGGCAGGCGTGCTCGGCAACCACGAGGGCGACAGTTCGTTTTCCGTTACACGAAGCGAAATGATGGATATTTTCATCGCACACGATTACTGCCTTATGAAAAAGGGCGTTGCCGATATTGACGGCGACTGCAACTATTCACTCAACATTGTTGATGAAAACGGCAAGCTTGTGCAGACATTCTTCTTTATGGATACATTTGACGAGATGAGCGATGAGCTCAAAACACAGTATAATGTTCCGCTTGAGGATGACCCATACGACGGCACAAGGGAAAATCAGGTCGCCTGGTATTCCGACAAGGTTGCGAAAACAAAAGAGCAGTACGGTGAATTCGGCTCAATTCTTGTTATGCACATCCCGCTGCCGCAGATGAAAGCGGAGGCTGAAAAAATCGAGAACGGCGAGGGCGAATTCCTTTACGGCGTTAAGCTTGAGGGCGTTTGCGCATCGGGCTTTGATTCGGGGCTTTTTGATGCAATCAAAGCTGGCGGTTCCACACATTCGGCATATTTCGGCCACGACCATATAAACGATTTCGGCATTATGTATGACGGCATCCTTTTAAGCTATATACAGAATTCCGGCTGGGGCTCATATACCGCGCAAAGCAAATTCGGCTATGAAGACAAAGACGGTCTTCAGGGCTACACCGTGCTTAACATAAGCGCGGACGGCACGGTGGATGCTTCAAGCGTGCGTTACGGCGAGGGACTTTGATATGAAGCTTTACACACTCGGCACCTGCGCGGGAACTCAGCCGCTGGAGGGCTGCCACCACGTTTCCACGGCACTTGAAACCGAAAAGGGCATCTACTTTTTCGATGCGGGCGAATGCTGCGGCTACACGGCGCACCTCTGCGGCGTGGATTTACTCAAAACAAAGGCTGTTTTCATCACTCATCCGCATATGGACCACGTGGGGGGCTTAGGCAATCTGCTCTGGTACATCCGCAAGGTCGGCATCGTGAAAAAGCAGCCGCCCGAAGCCGGTAATATTGATATTTTCACCCCCTGCACCGAAACCGTTGACGGATTTATGACGGTGCTCAAAAATACCGAGGGTGATTTCAAATGCGATTACACGCACACCGTGCACAAATACGGCGAGGGCGTGATTTTCGACAACGGCGACATTAAAGTTACCGCCGTACACACCGACCATCTTCCGCAGAAAAACGGAGAATATCAGTCATTTGCCTTTCGCGTGGAGTGTGAGGGTAAGACCGTAGTATTTTCGGGCGATATGCGAATTGAAAATATGCAGAATATTCTGCCCGATGAGTGCGATGTGTTCCTCACGGAAACGGGGCATCATCAAATCGAGGATATAAAGGCGCATATTGACGGTTACGGCAAAAAAATAAAAACCGTTATGTTCACACATAACGGCGGGTATATAGTAAGAGATTATGACGGCGCACAGATGCGCGTAAAAGAAGCCTTCGGTGACGGCGCAACAATCTGCCGCGACGGCAGGTGCTATAATATCTGAAATGTTCTTCCGAACTAACCTCTGTACACAAAAAAGATGCAGAAGTGTTGTTCTTCGACCGACGGTGTATAAAGATACTCCGAGGGAGAAAACAGCACTTCTGCGCTTTTTTAAAACACCAACTGCACCAGCAGCATATAGCAAAGCGTTCCGCCCACTATGCTTATAAGCGT
>JAZUJG010000176.1:0-4144 GCA_045642645.1 Acutalibacteraceae bacterium
AAATCAATTTCCGCACTGTGTTCCGATTCCCAATAATATGCGGTATATCCGTTTGCGGTCAACTGCATATTTACATAGTTTTCGGTCATACCGCCCTTAAAATCATTGAGTTCGGGCACCATATACAGAATATCATCGGCAAGCAATTCCTTTTTTGCACAAAGCAAACCCATATCGGAAACATAGACTTTGAAAGAATCTATATCACGGTAATTGTTGAGCGGCTTCATAATCTGCTCGACTTTGAAAACCTGCGATACTATACCCGAAAGCGAAAGCCATTCAATTGCATTTTCATACTCTGCTGCTCTGCCGCCTTTTTTTACCAACTTATACTGGAATCTTGTATTCTTTTTTGAAAGCTGTACCGTGATGCTGTCATAGACAAGGCGTGTTTTTTTGATTTCGTTGAGATTGTTATATTTGCTCATATCGTTGAGATAACTCGCAAGCAAAGTGTCCTGTATATGACGAACAAGAATATAATCTTTTGTATTCACAAACTGCTCCACGCACTCCGGCATTCCGCCGACAACAAGATACTGACGGTAAAGAGCCATTGCCTTATCGTGCAACGCGGACGGCAGAGAAACATTTTCAGCGAAGCACTTCTTTATTCTTCCGACAAGTTCTTCTTCGCCCAAAGCAAGCAAAAATTCTTCCATATCCATAGGGTACATTGTTTTAATATCCACCTTGCCGACAGGAAATGAAAATTCCGCTCTGTTCACAGCAACACCCAAAAGGCTGCCCGCAACGATTATATGATAATCGGGAGCATTTTCGTAAAAATATTTAAGTGAAGTCAATGCTCGCTCGCAAAGCTGCACTTCATCAAAAACAATCAGTGTTTTTTCCTTTATTATCGTCTGCCCTGCTATATGTGACAGAATGGGAACAAGATATTCGGGGCTTATATCCCCGCTGAATGTTTCGTTTAATTTCGGATTGGTTTCAAAATTCAAATACGCCACATTATCATAATACTTACGACCGAATTCAAGCACGGAATATGTTTTACCGACCTGCCTTGCCCCTTGCAGCACAAGAGGTTTGCGGGTTTTGCTGTTCTTCCATTCAATTAAATATTCGGTGATTTTTCTATACATAACACACCTTCTTTCTTATTCCGTGTGATATTATAGCAAATATTCGTGCAAAAATCAACCGAATATTTTGTAAAATTTACATTAAAATGCACGAATGGTGAATTATTTCATTGATTTTCTCATAATCGCAACGGGAATTATCAGTGTGACCGAGCAGAGCAGAGCCGCAGCGGCATACGCTATATTGTTGCCTGCAAAGTGATATATCCAGTCGTTTATTATTTTGGTAGCCGCTTCAAACGGCAGCAGGAACGCCGCGCAGCCCGTCACCGCGGCAATTATAAGCTTTTTGCCGCCCTTGCCCTTTGCCTTTGCCGCAAGCAGATACATAAGTGCAAACACCGCTGCAGAGAAAATAAGGGTAAATACAAATTCGCCTATATCCTTCCACGCAAGGTAGGCGCGCCTGTTCCACATAAATATTTCCGTACAGCCCGCAAGCAGCGGGAACGGGATTATGTAAATATATTTTTTGAGCTTTACGGCTTTTATAAGCACAATAAGCGCAAGCAGCAGAGTTACCGCAAATATTGCCCACGCCGCGTAGTATATAAACTGAATGAGGGGACTTGATTTGGCACCGCCGTACCAACTGTCGGCAGTACCCGTCCAGTAAAGCGGTGCGGGCTTCACGCCCTCGCCGCCCTCGCTGTGCATCGTTGCGCCGGAAGCCGCAATATCGTTCACGAGTGCTTTTTTCGCATTGATTGCAAGGCCCGCAAATTCACCCTTGCCGACGCTTGCTTTCCAGAAACGCCAGCTTATTTCGCTGCGCTTGATATTATTGAGCTGATTTTCGTTTTCGCACAGCTCGGCGGCTTTCGCCCAGAGCTCATCGCACTTTGCGATTTCATCGGCATTGAGTGTGAGCGAATCTTTCATTGAAGAATATATCTCCACGTGATTCTTTGCGCTGTTTTCGGTGATTATATCAATAAATTCCCTTATATTCTGCCAGCCTGCGCCGTAGAAATCGGCAAGGAACAGGTTCATTTCTTCGCTGTAATCGCAGTACGGGTCCTGAAGCACGCGCGAAATCAGGTAGGCTCTCAATTCACCGAACTCGGTATTGCAGGAGTCAACATAATAGTTGCCCTCCTCGTAAATGCCCTTAACGCCGTGCTCGCAGAATATCTGTGCATTCTTCTGCAATACGCCGAAATCGGGAAAAATGCCGAGCGTATAAGCATAGTTTGTGGTGTAATCCCATATATAAAGCCTGCTGCAGATGGCATTCCAGTTTATAAGATCCTGCATAAGCACCGCATTCTGCGGGCAGGCGGCATCGTCAAGCGCGTGTGAAAAGCAGCACTCTATGGTGCAGAGCCTTACTATTACATTCGGCTCGGGTATCACATTTGTAGGTGTGGTGCGCGTGTAGCGGTATGCAAAGGTATCAATGGCAACATTGTCATACCCCTCCGCCTTTACCGCCTTTGCGATTTTATTTACAAAGGTTATCATCGTGCCGGCGTGTGAGCTGTTGGCATCGTCAAGCGCCTTGCAGTTTTCACATTCGCAGAAATCCTCGTTATCATCCTGCGTGAGCGAAACTATCTGCAGTGCCGCCTCGGGATCGTGCTTTTCTTTAAGCAGGTCAAGCACCTCACCGAGAACAACGTTGTATACATCCTCGTTTGTAAGGCAGAGCTGGTCGGGATCTCTTACGCCGTTGTGCAGTGCAAAGTATTCGGGGTGCTCGGCAAAGTATTTTTCCTCGGCACAGAATGTATTTGTGAGCGTATGGCAGAACGAGCCGAGATACGACACGGTGCCGCCCATTTCGCCGTCAATGGTTCTGTAAACGCCGCCCGAAAGTCCGTTCGCGTTTGAGTACGCGGGGTCGCGCGGGCTATGCCAGTCGGTATCGGTATATTCAAAATATGTATTGTATTCTATATTGAGGTCCTCGGGAATCGCAAGCTCGGTTTTTGTGCAGACAAGTCCCTCCTCGGCGGTAAAGATGCGGCAGCCGAGCACCTTGTCGAGAAAACCGTAAACGCCGTAAATCGTGCCGCGGTTGCCCGCACCGACGATTTCGACCGTATCGCCGCTTCTTTTAATGCGGTAGCTGCCGTCGGCAAGACCGTTTACATCGGTTTTTGTGAGCGCGGTTTTGCCCACAAGGAATGTGAAGCCGCTTACGGCGGCACTGTCATCCGCAAGGGCGCATTTTACGCCCGTAACCTGCTCAAAATATTTCTGCAGTGTCTGTGCCGCGTATTTTTCGGCAGCGGAAGCGTTTTTCGCCATTACCACGGTCGCGCTTTCGGGCAGCTTTGCCTGCGCCGCCGAAGCCGTAACCGCAAATACCGAAAGCATAAGCAGCAGCGAAACCAAAAAAGCGGTGAATTTTTTCATCATTTTTTCCTCCCGTTGAATGTGTTGAGTTCATCTGTGTATTTTCCGGCATCGGCAAGGCACTTTTTGAGCACCGCGCCGCAGCCGTCTTTTTTGAATACGGGTATTATTTCAAGCGGAGCACTGTATTTTTTGATTACCGTGCCGCCCGTATAAGCTTTGCCCGTGAAAATATCCGTCCATTCGCCTTTCGGCAGGTAAATATCGCGGTGTGTTCCGCGGTCAAGCACGGGCGCTATAAGCAGCTCGCCGCCCAGGGTGTATTCATCCTCAATGCCGCAGGTGTTTTTATCTTCGGTGTCATACAAAAACAGATGCCGCAGCAGCGTAAGCCCCGTTTTGCAGGAAATTGCCGCCTGCTCCTTTATATACGGGCGCAAAGCCTCGTGAATATTTGCATAAGCGCGGTAGACCGAGCGCGTATGCTCATCGAAATCATACGGGCGTTTCACGCTGCCGTGAGTCTGAATATTTGCGGAAAACGCCGTAAACTCAATGCCGCGTATAAAGACCTTATCCTCGTGCAGTCTGTCATAGGGATTCCACGCAGGCTGATAGCCTGCCATATCCCAGCTTATGAACGGCACGCCGGAAAGTCCGGTTGAAAGCGCGGCTTTGAGGACTGCGCGCAGGTAGAAAAACTCGCGCCGCTGATCGCCCGCCCACACAAACGG
>JAZUJG010000177.1:0-2602 GCA_045642645.1 Acutalibacteraceae bacterium
TGTAAAATTTTTGAATATAAAACAAATCGGCGTGGGATAGATTTCCACGCTGATTTTATAATAAGGTTTATTAAATTCTCCGCCGCAGGCGGATATAATAGTCGGCAACGCCGACCCGAAATCATTCAATATTCATTATTCATTATTCGTTATACGTTACTCTGTCAGCACCGAATTATATTCCTGAATGATTTTGTCGGTCTGCTTTGATGCTATATTCCTTGTAATTACTGTGCCGAGGAACAGCAGAAGCGCAAGAGCCAGTACAACTGCGCGGACAATGCGCAGTTTTTTCAGTTTGGATTTGTCGGCGGTTTTATCATCGCGGAATGAAAGAACGAGTCCCAGAATACAAAGTAATATGCCGAATATCTGAAAAACCTGCGAAAGCAGGTTGAGCATATCAACCGATTCGTACAAATTCATTCCGTCACCGCCCGAGTAAATATGTATATATATTACCACACAGCTTGTGTATTTGCAATATTCTTTATTATACAAAAATAGCGGCATTTTTTGCAAAATTCGATAATCCGCCTTGAAAATCATCTGCGGCAATTGTATAATCATTTTGTAATCAACTTCACAGGGAGGATATTTATGAATCTTTGGAATACCGAAAACAGCACGCAGATTTATTTTTACGAGGCACACGAAAAACGCTCCGACGGCGCAATAGTTATATTTCCCGGCGGCGCCTATGCAGGTCTTGCCGAGCACGAGGGCAGGGGCTATGCCGAATTTTTGCAGACGATAGGCATAAATTCATTTGTGGTAGAGTACAGAGTTTGTCCCAATTATTTTCCTCTGCCGCTGCTTGATGCGCGCCGAGCCATACGCTATGTGCGCTATAACGCCGAAAAGTACGGTATTTCTCCCGATAAAATCGCGGTTATGGGCTCGTCGGCAGGCGGTCACCTTACCGCTATGGTTTCCACTTATACAGAGGCTATCGAGGGTGAGAATGTCGATGAAATCGACAAGGTCGATTTTCTGCCGAATGCGCAGATTTTGTGCTACCCCGTAGTATGTAATCCAAAGTCCGGCGTTTCGCACGAGGGCAGCTACCGCAATCTGCTCGGTGACAGGTACGACGAGCTTATGGAAAAGGTCGACCCCACTCTCAATGCAAATGAAAAGACGCCTGCAGCATTCATCTGGCACACATCGCTTGATGAAGCTGCAAACGCCATTAACAGTTACAGATACGCCGCCGCACTGCGCGAGCACAATGTGCCCGTTGAGATGCACATTTTCCCGGAGGGCAGGCACGGCCTTGGCGTAGCGCCCGATTTCCCCCACGTAGCGCAGTGGACGGGGCTTCTTAAGAATTGGCTTTCTTATATCGGTTGGCTGAAATAAAGTACCACGCGAATACCGCTATTACCGATATAATTACGCAAATATTGTGGAACTGTGTAATCTCCGATACTGCGGGGTTGTCAGTATCGCCTAAGAAGAAATAGGTTACGGGTATAAACGCCATAAGTATGGGGAAAAAGAATTTTGCATAACCGGCCATGCCGCCATTTTCGGCGGTGAGGCCGATTTTCTTTATTGCTATAAATACAATGGCGAGCGAGAATATTACCGCTGCTGCCGCAACTGCGATAATCACGCCCGTTGAGGATTCATCAAATCTCGAAATAAGCGGACGCGCAACATTAAGACCTATAAGCGCAAGGTAGCCGAGTAAAAATCCGAAAACATTTCTGATTTTTTCTGGGAGGAAATCAAACGCAGGCTCGTGAACATCGTCTTCATCTTTAAGGTGCAGAAGCGCCGCGGTCATTATGCCGCCTGCGATAAAGCCGGTAAAGTATTCCCAGCACGACCACGCGGACATAAATTCGGGAAGCGTATAGCCCTGCTCGCCGTGGAAGCCGCCGCGTGAGAAGTAGAAGAATAAATCGGGAACGGTGATGCCGATTGAAAATGCGAGCGAGCTTGTAAAGCCGAAGCGCGCAGCCTTTTTATCCTTAATAAAGAAGCGTGCGGTGAGCATTGCGGCAATGCCTGCAATGGCGGTGGAAATGGTGCTTATGGAGGCAAAGTAGTTTCTGCCTGCGGCGGCACATTGCTTTTTCGCCCACGAAATATTGTCGAAATGCTGCATATACATTTGGTATGCGGTACCTTCTATGCCTCTGTCGGCGGCAACGGTTTCAAAATACCTGCCTGCTTCGGGCTGGAAAGCGTTGAGTACCCAATGCGAAACGCACGTTCTGCAAAGCATACCAACACCGAAGAACACAACAAGCAGTACGAGCACGTGCTGAATTTTCCACTGCTTTGAGCTGAAGCCCCTGCCGAGCAGTATGCCGTAAAGCGAGGAGATGCCGAAGCCGAGAATAAGCATAATTATAATGCCGCTTACGGGCGAGGTTTCAAAGCTCGGTAAATTTGTATCGGTAGCTTCAAAATAACCCGTAATCTGCGTAAGGAATGTGCCCCACGCGGGCGTGGTTGCCACGAATGCGGCTACGGTAAGACCGAACCAGCCTAAATTGAGCTTTTGGCGGCTGCCCTTTATGAGCATTGCGAACATAGCGAACATAAAGCCGACATTGAGAACGCCCATTTCGGAGCCCCAGCCGTGAGT
>JAZUJG010000178.1:0-4803 GCA_045642645.1 Acutalibacteraceae bacterium
CATACCGTCGTTGCGGCTGTCGCGGTAGTGAACGGGGTTTTCGACAAGTGTGCCGTCCTTGCGCAAAAGACCGAAATCGACACCCCAGGTGTCTATGCCGATGGAGTCAAAGCCGCCGTCCTCTTTGGCTTTGAGTATGCCCTGCTTTATTTCAAAGAAAAGGCGCTGAATATCCCAGTAAACAGTGCCGTTAATGTTAACGGGATCATTGGAAAAACGGTGCACCTCGCGCAGCTCGATTTTTTCGCCGTCAAAAACGCCGACAATGGCTCTGCCGCTTGAAGCGCCGAAATCAAATGCAAGAACTCTTTTTTTCATAATAGCCCTCTTTCCCATTTAAGGAAACAATTAATTATAATGTCCTCGGCTTCTTGCTCGGTTTTGCCGAGTGTCTGTAATTTAAGAAGCTGGTCGTTGTTTATTCTGCCGATAGCCGCCTCGTGAATGATATTCGCATCACAGTGGTTTGCGGCAATTTCGGGTATTGAGCGGATGCGGGCGTTATCCATAATTATGGAGTCGCACTGCACATGTGCGCGGCAGGGGGCGTTGCCGACTGCGCGCGGGTAGAACACCTGCTCCGAGTTGCCCTTTGCAACAGAGCGCGAAATTATCTGCGATGAGGCATTTTCGCCGTTAAGCTCAATAACAACATCCGAGTGCGCAAGCTGACTGCCGTGTGTCATAAGCTTTTCGAGTATCACAAGGCGCGCGCCTGCGGCGAGCTTTGCGGTGGTGTTGCGCTTGGTGGAGTCCACGCCCTTTATCTGCACGGTTTCCATTTCGCAGAATGCGTTTTCGTCCATAAATATTTCGGTGGTGGGGTTAAGTATTCTTTCGCCCGTACCTTCACCCTCGCCGTAATGCTTTTCCACATACTTTATGCGTGCGTTTTTGCCTATGTGGAAACGGGGGATGCCGTCGTGCTCACTCTTTTTGTCGCCTGCGTTGTGTATGCCGCAGCCTGCCACAATAAGCACATCCGCATCCTCACCGATATAAAAATCGTTGTAAACGAGGTCATCAATGCCCGTTTCGGTAATTATAACGGGTATATGCACACTTTCGTTTTTGGTGTCGGGCTTTACCGTTATGTCAATGCCGGGCTTGTCCGCTTTGGGTTCGATAATAATATTTTCACTTGAACGCCTGCCTGCGCTTTCGCCGTTTTGCCTTATATTGTAAGCGCCCTGCGGAACTTCGTGCAGGTCTGCTATCGTTTCAAGCATATGAAGTTGAGTTTTATCCATATTTTGTCCTCTTATCTGAAATTACAGGTATTGTTGAACTGATTCATAATTTCGGGCATTATTTCATCGGGCGTGCCGCGTTTTGTGACAGAGCCGCCTGCGACTATTGCGATTTCGTCGGCGATTTTCATAATGCGCTCCTGGTGCGAAATTATTATCATACTTTCCTTGCGGTTTTTCGCTATGCCGCGAAAGCTTTCCACAAGCATATTGAAGCTCCACAGGTCAATTCCCGCTTCGGGCTCATCGTAAATGGCGAGTGAAAGGTCGCGCGCCATAAGCGTTGCGATTTCTATACGCTTTATTTCGCCGCCGGAAAGTGAAGCATCGACCTCGCGGTTGAGGTAATCCTTTGAACAGAGCCCCACATTCGTAAGGTATGCGCAGCACTGGTCTTCCGGCAGAGTGCTGCCGTGCGCAAGACTTAAAAGGTCGCGCACGGTAAGCCCCTTGAAGCGCGGCGGCTGCTGGAATGCGTAGCCTATGCCGAGCTTTGCGCGTTCGGTTATTGAAAGGTCGGTAATGTCGGTGCCGTTCCATATAATGCTGCCGCCGGTGGGCTTTTCAATACCCATAATAAGCTTTGCGAGCGTGGATTTGCCGCCGCCGTTCGGACCTGTTATTACAAGAAATCTGCCGTCGTCAACAGTGAGCGAGAGATTTGAAATAATCTCCTTTTCGCCGCGGTCGTCGGAAACGTTAAATGAGATATTTTTTAACTCTAACATATTTTTCTCCAAAAAAACGGTATATTGAGCAACATATTTACTCAAGTATAAATTATATATAAAAATATATATTTATTCAAGTGTTTTTCAAAAATCCTTGTTAAAGTGTGAAAGTTATGTTATATTAGATATATTATAGTTAGGGAGGTTGTTTAAATGAAGCCTATCGGCGGCAACGATGAAAAAGAATTATCCCGTGAAGAACTTGAAATGGTGCTGACGGAAGCTGTTGGCGGTATTGCCGTGGTTTCTCCGCGTTCCGACGGTATAAGCCTTGACTACACCAACGAAGGCTTTTTCAGCATATTCGGCTACACGCGTGAGGAATATGAACTGCTCGGTGACGATGTAAGACTCAACCTTTTCAACCCCGGTGATTTTATGAACCTTATTTCAAAAATCAATACAGTAACGCAGCCGGGTTTCGAGCAGAAGTTTGAGTGCCGCATAAACAAAAAAGGCGGCGAAAAGGGCTGGGTAATCATAAATACCCGCAAACCCCGCAATGCAAAACCGGGCGACCAGGTGTTTGTTATAAACATCATTGACATCACCGACCAGAAAAAACTGCAGATGCAGATACAGGAGGAAAAGGAAAGGTACGAAATCGTTGAGGAAATCTCCGATAATATTCTTTTTACTTACGATGTTTTGGAAGATGTCCTTGATTGCTCACCGAAAATTCTCAGAGGTCTGCGCCGCGGTACACGTCTTGAAAATGCCATTGAGGCAATAACCTACGGTGATTTTCTTGACCACCGTGATGTGCCCGCATTTATTGAAGCGCTTTCAAACGCACTTTCGGGGAAGCGTCTTAATGTTTTTGATGCGCGTATCCTTAATATGCACGATGACGGCATCTGGTACCGTGTGAAGTTTGCAACTATTTTTAATGCAGAGGGTTCACCCGTTAAATTCATAGGTACTATGATCGATATTGACAAGGAAAAGAAGGAAAAAACGCGCCTTATCGTTCAGGCGGAAACCGACCAGCTCACAGGGTTTATGAACAAGATTTCCACCGGACTTAAAATCAGCGAGGCCATCAAAGAAAATCCCGACGACTGCTGTGCGATGTATCTGCTTGATATTGACGACTTCAAAAAACTTAACGACACCTACGGTCATCAGGAGGGCGACAACTTCTTAAGGCAGTTCACCTCCAAGCTGTCGGCGGCATTCAGAACAACCGATATTCTCGGCAGGGTAGGCGGCGAGGAATTCGTTATTTATCTGAAGTCTGTAAATCAATCCCCCGAAATTGTTGAGGAAAAGGCGAAGGAGATTGAAAAAATCTGCCACAGCGTTCGTATTGCCAGCGTGCCGGAAAAAGAATTTTCGTGCAGCATAGGAATTGCGCTTTACCCCGAAACGGGGCTGAACTATTCGCAGCTTTACGAGCGTGCCGACCGCGCAATGTATTATATTAAGAAAAACGGCAAAAACAACTATGCGTTTTTCGACGAATTCAAAATGTAAATATAATTTGACAAACATATAAAATCGGCATATAATTACTGCATAATTTTTTGATAGGAGTAAGAAAAGTGAAAAAGTCAGTTTCAATTATTTTGTCATTGTGTCTTGCGGCGCTGCTTACGATGCCTGCATTTGCTTCGTATAAGGGCGATGCAGTTCTTCGTTTTAATGATGAAGGCAAGTTTAAAATTATGGTGCTTGCCGATGTGCAGGATGATTACCCTATGGAAGAAGCGGAAATCGCTTTCATTAACGAAGCGCTTGATTATGCGCAGCCCGACCTTGTTGTGTTTGACGGAGACAATATAGTTACATCCGATTTAAGAGCTTATGAGCAGATGCTCAATCCTCTTGTTGAGAGAAATGTTCCGTTTACATTTGTTTTCGGCAATCACGATGATGAATGCTCCGACCTCAATAAAGAAGAAATGCTCGCAGAGTATCAGAAATTCGCAGGCTGCCTTGCATTTGATGCCGACCCCGAGCTTCACGGCTGCGCTACACATAATCTTCCGATACTTTCAAGCGACGGCAGCAAGGTCGCGTTCAATCTCTGGATGTTCGACAGCGGCGACTATGCGCTCAACAGCTACGGCGAGCGTGTGGGCTATGACTGGGTGCGCGCCGACCAGATTGAGTGGTACAATAACGTACGCGATGCCATGACCGAAGAAAACGGCGGCGAGCTTGTTCCGGCACTCGCTTTCCAGCATATTATCCCCGAGGAGCCCACCAAAAAGGTCTTCACCGAAGTTCCGTTCCCCCTCGGCGACCTTACCATCAATTTTGACGACGGCACATCCGTGCTCAAAGTTCCCAATATCCACAATTACAGCGGTATGCTGTTTGAGGCAAGCTGCCCCGGTGCCGGCAACGACGGTCAGTGGCAGGCAATGGTCGACGGCGGCGATGTGCTCGGCCTTGTTGTAGGTCATGACCATGTAAATAACTTTATTGTAAATGTTGACGGTATTGACCTTATTCAGACACCCGGTGTAACTTATCACTCATACTATAACGACGGCTATCAGGGCGCAAGAATTATAGAGCTTGATGAAAACAACGCGTGGAATTACGACACCTACAACCTCACCACCGCAAAGCTCGCCCTTGAAGACGGCTCCGCTCTGCCCGATGCAGGCGTAAGAACGCTCGCCAACTACAAATTCTCAAACATCTTCTATACGGTGCTTGAATTCATAATCGATTTCTTCAGAAGCTTCGTAGCGGATGTGCTTGCGTAAAGATTTCCGCAAACTCGTATTGACATTCCCCACAAACTGTGTTATTATGATTAAAATCTTTAAGTCGATACGAGATATCGGCAAGATGTGCAAACTGTGGGT
>JAZUJG010000179.1:0-6381 GCA_045642645.1 Acutalibacteraceae bacterium
ATTTCAAAAATTATATCAAGAGTTTTATACAATATAATCTTTATATTTTTCAAGGTCATAAATATCGGCGGTCACATCGAGCACAATGCCGTTTTCATCATACTGCTCGCTGTGTACAATGCCGTTTTTTCTGAGTGCGGCGCTCGCTCCCGCCAAGGAAAACGGCAATCGCAAGGTTACGCGGCGGCGTGTGGGCGGCAAAGCCTGTGCGATTTTTTCAAGCAGTTCGTCAAGTCCCGCGCCGGTAATCGCGGAAATACGCACGCAGTTCCCCACAAGCGGCAATGAAACATCGTTCATCAGGTCGCATTTGTTGAGTACGGTTATTACGGGAATATCGCCGCAGCCCAGCTCCGACAGCAGCTCAGTGGTCACGCGGTAATGCTCACTGCATTCATCGCTCGAAGCATCGCAGACATTGAGTATTACATTTGCATTTACAGCCTCATCGAGTGTGGATTTAAAGGATTCGACAAGCTTATGCGGCAAGCGCCTTATAAAGCCGACTGTATCTATAAGCAGCACGCTGCCGCCGTCGGGCAGAGTGAGCGCACGCGCAGTCGGGTCAAGCGTTGCAAAAAGCTTATTTTCGGCAAGCACACCCGCATCGGTAAGCGCATTCATAAGCGTGGATTTGCCTGCATTGGTGTACCCGACGAGTGCCACGGTCACTACGCCGTCTTTTTTGCGGCGCTCGCGGTGGCGTTCGCGGCGTTCTTCAAGGGTTTTCAAATCCTCCTCAAGTGCGGCTATACGGCGGCGAATGTGTCTGCGGTCGGTTTCGAGCTTGGTTTCGCCCGGTCCGCGTGTACCTATGCCGCCGCCCAGGCGCGACATTGAAACACCTTTGCCTCCGAGGCGCGGCAGAGCATATTTAAGCTGTGCAAGCTCCACCTGCAGCTTGCCCTCGCCCGACAAGGCGCGCGAAGCGAAAATATCAAGTATAAGCGTTGTGCGGTCGATTACGCGCACATCAGTCGCAATTTCTATATTGCGCTGCTGTGCAGGGGTAAGCTCGCCGTCGATTATAATAAGGTCAGGCGTGTTGTTTTCGCAGAATTCGGAAAGCTCCTCGATCTTGCCCTTACCGAGATATGAGCCGGGGTCGGGCGCTTCGCGCTTCTGAGTCATTTCGCAAATGACATCCGCACCCGCGGTGCGCGCAAGCTCGCAAAGCTCGGCAAGCGACGAATCAACATCAAATTCGCCCGTATCAACAGAAACGAGCACGGCGCGCTCCGGCTCGATTTTATTTTCAATAAACTCCATAAATTCACCTAAAAAAACAGGGCGCATAAAGCGCCCTGCATATCAATTTACTATTAGCCGACAAAGCCCATTATTGTCTCAACAAGGTAGCTGAGCAGAGCGTAGATGTATTTAAGTATCTGCATGGGGAAGATGATTTCCTTTTCTTCCTCGGCATTGGGACCTACATAGTAGCTTACTTCTTTAACATCAACAACGGGAGTTTCTGCATTGGCGGATACCCACTCGCCCTCAACATAAACCTGCTTCTCGAAGGTAACTGCAAGAGTGTGGTCGCCGAAAACTCTGTTGGTGTATCTTGCGGTGTATTCGCCCTCTGCAAATTCGCCGCAGATTCTGTCTTCATCGGTTTCCCATGATACGGGAACATATCTCACATCGCCCTCAGCGGGTTCTTCATTTTCCATACCCTCGCCGATAGCGGTAAAGGTAACGGTACGGGTTGCGGGATACTCCTTGTAAACGCCTTCGATTTTGTTGTCGATATACCACTGTGCAGCGTAAATCGCATCATCGGCAAAATTCTCGGTAACCTTAACGCCGTTGAGGTACCAGCCGTCGAACGCAACTTCTGCTTCGTTTACGATGTTATCTAAGCCTGCATTGATAGCTGCGCCGCAAGCCTTGACATCGGTACCGACAATCGTCATTGAGGGGGAAATAACCTGTCTTGATTCGTCGTCCCAGGTAGCAACAACATTGTCATCTTCAAAGATGAAAACAACGGGTGTACCCTGGGTATCAAATACCATATTGCCGAAATCACAGATAGGTGTGCCGGCGGCAAAAGCTGTAACGGCAAATACGGACAGAGCCATAATTACTGCCAGAATAACAGATAAAGTCTTTTTCATATCAATATACTCCTCGCATTTTGATTTTTTTACTTTTATATAATAGCACTACCATACGCATTTTTCAATAGAAAATGAAATTTTTGTTAAGACTTTCAAACAAGCGGCGCATATATCGTTAAAACCGCACAAAAAGCATAATTTTTGTTCACAAAACGGCAATTTACCTTGACTGCGCGCCGATGCGTGTTATAATTGTATGCGTGATAATTTTGTTTTGAGAGGATGTATCATTTTGAGAATTATCGTAGTCGGCATGGGCAAGGTCGGCAACACTGTTGCCGAGCAGCTTTCCCTTGAACTGCACGATGTTACAGTTATAGATAAAGACGAGGATGCGCTCAACGAAGCTGTGCAGAATTATGATGTAATAGGTGTTGCCGGAAACGGCGCTGTCTGTCGCACACTGCGCGATGCGGGCACCGAGGATTGCGACTTACTTATAGCGTTAACCGGCAGCGATGAGGTCAATCTGCTCTGCTGTCTGCTGGCGAAAAATCTCGGTGCAAAAAGCACCATCGCGCGCGTAAGAAACCCCGAATACAACAGCGAAATCGCAATAATCCAGGAAAGTCTCGGTCTTGCAAGAGCCGTAAACCCCGACAAAGAGGCGGCGGCCGAAATCCAGCGCATTTTCAAAGTGCCCGTTGCAAGAAATGCCGATGTGCTCGCAAAAGGCAAAATGGAGCTTATAAGTTTTGTTGCAAACAGTAACTGCGTGCTCTGCGGCAAGGCGTTAAAAGATTCATTCGCCAAGATAAGAGTTCCCTCGCTCGTTTGCGCTGTTGAACGCCGCGACGACGTGATTATCCCCGACGGTAATTTTGTCATTGAAGACGGCGATATTGTTGCCGTGCTTATTCCCACGCCCGACGTGACCGACTTTTTCAAGCATATAGGCATACGCGGCGGTGATATGAACAATGTTATGATAATCGGCGGCGGCAGAATCGCCAATTACCTTGTTAAGAGTCTTACACGCCTTAACATAAATGTTACTGTCATAGAAAAAGACCGCGCCACCGCAGAGGAATTAAGTTTTCTCTACCCCAAGGCAAATGTCATATACGGCGACGGCTCCAACCGTTCACTGCTGCTTGAGGAGGGCTTAAGTGACTCCGATGCGGTCTGCTGCCTTACGGGTATTGATGAAGAAAACATAGTGCTTGCACTTTTCGCCAAAAAGGTTGCGCCCGATATCAAAGTAATAACCAAAATCAACCGCACCTCGTTCGAGGAGGTCACAAGTACCCTCGATATAGGCAGCGTTATTTACCCGAAGAACACAACCGCAAGCACCATACTGCAGTATGTAAGAGCCGCCACCGGCAACAACAAGGTCAGCGATGTTGAAAAACTCACAAGAATTATAAACAACAAAGTTGAAGCCATAGAATTTTCAGTAAGTGAGCAAAGCAAAGTCATCAACAAAACTCTGCTTGATTTGCAGCTCAAAAAGAACACGCTTGTAGGCAGCATCAGCCGCGACGGCAAGGCATTTATCCCCCACGGCTCCGACTCAATAAATGCCGGCGATACGGTCGTTGTCATAACAACACAGCGACTTTCCGACATCGACGATATTATAGATTGACGAACAGGTGAATTATGAACAGACGAATGATTTTGCGTATATTGGGCATTCTGCTTTTCATAGAAGCGGGATTTATGCTGTTCCCCGCGCTTGTTGCCCTCATATACGGTGAAGCGATAATAACTACATATTTACTGTGTGCAGCTCTGTGCGCCGTCTGCGGTCTGGTGATGTTTTTATTTAAGCCGAAAACCAAAACGATTTACGCGCGTGACGGCTTTGCGGTTGTTGCGCTCGGTTGGATAATAATGAGTTTTTTGGGCGCAATACCGTTTACGGCAAGCGGTGAAATCCCCTCTTACCTCGATGCAATGTTTGAAATCGTTTCGGGCTTCACCACCACGGGCGCAAGCATCCTCTCGGATATTGACGCGCTCTCGAAAGCCTCGATTTTCTGGCGCAGCTTTTCACATTGGATAGGCGGCATGGGTATGCTCGTATTTATTATGGCGGTACTTCCCCTTGCGGGCGGCGGCGGCAACATCCACCTTATGCGCGCCGAAAGCCCCGGTCCCGATGTAGGCAAGCTCGTGCCTAAATCAAACCGCACCGCAAGAATCCTATACGGCATTTACCTTGCCATGACGGTGCTTGAAACGGTGATACTCCTTATAGGCGGTATGCCGCTTTTCGACAGTATTACATTAAGTCTCGGCACTGCGGGTACGGGCGGTTTTTCCATAAGCAATGCCGGCTTTATGATTTACACGCCGTTCTGTCGGTCAGTCATTACGGTGTTTATGATTCTTTTCGGCGTAAACTTCAGCCTGTATTACCTCATACTCTGCAAAAAATTCAAGGATGTATTTCTCAACAGCGAACTGCATATTTATTTAGGTGCCATAATTATTTCACTTACCGTTATTTCGCTTAATATACGCAGTATGTTTGACTCTTACTTTGAGGCTGTTCACCACGCGGCATTCCAGATAGGCTCACTCGTTTCCTCAACGGGGTACTCCACCGTAGATTTCGACCAATGGCCGAATCTGAGCAAAATGATTTTACTGCTGCTTATGTGCATGGGCGCCATGGCAGGCAGTACCGGCGGCGGCTTCAAGGTCTCAAGAGTTATGATACTTTTTAAAACCGCGCGCCGCGAAATACGCAAGCTGTCACATCCGCGCAATGTAACCGTTGTCACCATCGACGGTAAACGTGTAAGTGATGATGTTATTCACAGCACCTGCGGCTATTTCGTTATATATATGATGATTATGCTCGCTTCGTTCCTCATAATATCCATTGACAGCGAATCAGATATGACTACTACGATTACATCCGTAATAGCCACTCTGAACAATATAGGACCCGGCTTCGGCAAGGTGGGTGCCGCCTGCAACTACGGCGGCTGCGCTCCGCTTTCCAAGGTGGTATACATCATAAATATGCTTATAGGCAGGCTTGAAATCTTCCCGTTCTTCTTCATTTTCTCGCCGTCAGCAAAAAAATTCTTCCAGAGAAGGAGTAATAAAATATGATTAACATAGCACTTGTAGGCACATGGCATGTTCATTTTAAAGGCTACGCAACGGAAGCCGCAAAAAACGAAAACTGCAAAATCGTTGCCCTTTGGGATAACGATACCGAAAACGGCAAAGCCGCAGCAGAACAGTTCAACTGCGAATTCGTTGCAGATTACGACGAGCTTCTTGCAAGAAAAGATGTCGATGCGGTCATGGTCTGCACATCAACCGATATGCATAAAGAGGTTATCATAAAAGCCGCTAATGCAGGCAAGCACATTTTCACCGAAAAGGTGCTCTGCTTCACCGAGGCGGATGCACTCGAGGTCGCCGATGCGGTTAAAAAGAACGGTGTTAAATTCTGCATTTCATTCCCGTGGCGCACAAGGTCGGATTTCCTGTGGGTAAAGCAAGCCGTTGACAGCGGCCTTATAGGTCAGGTCAATTACTGCAGAATGAGGAACGCGCACAACGGCGCTTCGTCGAACTGGCTGCCCAAAACATTTTACGACAAAAAGACTTGCGGCGGCGGTGCTATGATGGACCTCGGCGCGCACTCAATGTATATACTCAACTGGCTGCTCGGCGAGCCCGAAAAGGCATCCTCCGCATTTACAAATGTTATCGTAAAATCCGTTGAGGATAATGCAGTTACCCTGCTCACCTACAAAAACGGTGCTATCGGCGTAAGCGAAACGGGCTTTGTTGCCGAAAACAATCCGTTTGAGCTTGAGCTTGTGGGCTCAAAGGGCACAATTCTCGCAGGCGGCTTCACCGATAAGCTCTGCTACAACATCGGCGAGGGCTGGGTTTTCCCGAAGCTCGGCAAGGGCGCGGAAGCTCCGCTTACTTCGTGGATAAACGGCATTGTCAACGGCACTGAAATCCCCTACAACATTGATGATGCGGTTGCCCTTTCAAAAGTAATGGAGATGGCGTATTCCAATTTAATGTAAACAGCAAAAAACAAGGCTGTAACCTATTTCGGCGCGTGTTGATAAGGATATTTTTTAAGCATTTTCATCATGCGCCGAAAACGAAATAAATCCCTGCCGGAATTTGTGAAATATCCTGCGGATGTGAAATACGCCTGCGGCGTGTGAAATGCCTGCGGGCGTGAAAAAGGGATTTATTTCATTTCACATTGCGAAGCAATATTTCACAATCGCTATGCGATTATTTCACATTTGCCGTAGGC
>JAZUJG010000180.1:0-1660 GCA_045642645.1 Acutalibacteraceae bacterium
AGTTGAGCGAGCGCTTCGATATGCAGATTACCGCCTCGGGCGGCGTTTCGGCAATCGAGGATGTCAAGGCGCTCAGGGCTATGGATTTATACGGCGCGATCATCGGCAAGGCTTATTATGTAGGCGCAATTTCACTTAATGTAGCAGTCGAGGTGGCAAAATGATAACCAAAAGAATTATTCCCTGCCTCGATGTGCGCGACGGGCAGGTCGTAAAGGGTGTTAATTTTGAGGGCTTGCGCGAGATTTCCTCGCCGGCCGCACTCGCGGAATATTACAGTAAAAACGGTGCCGATGAGCTTGTGTTTTACGATATTACCGCTTCCTCCGACGGCAGAAAGCTGTTTACCGATATCCTCTGCGAAACGGCGCGCAATGTGTTCATTCCGCTTACCGTGGGCGGCGGCATAAATACCGTTGCCGATTTTGACCGCGTGCTTAAATGCGGCGCCGACAAGGTCAGCGTGAATTCCGGCGCAATTAAAAATCCCGCACTTATAGGCGAGGCGGCAAAGCTTTACGGCGATCAGTGCGTGGTGCTTTCGGTGGATATTAAGCGCGTTGACGGCGTTTTCAGAGTATTCGCCAAGGGCGGCAGAGAGAATACGGGGCTTGAGGCTATTGAGTGGATAAAGCGCGGCGTGGGTAACGGTGCGGGCGAAATCGTGGTAAATTCCATTGATACCGACGGCGTGAAAAAAGGCTTTGACCTTGAAATGCTCGATGCGGTCTGTAACGCCGTTTCAGTGCCCGTTATCGCTTCGGGCGGTGCGGGCGGCATAAACGATTTTATTACGCTTTTCCAAACCCTGCCGAAAGTCGATGCAGGCCTTGCGGCTTCGATTTTCCATTTCGGTGAAGTGAAAATCGGCGATTTGAAAAATGAGATGAAGGCTAACGGCATACCTGCGAGAATATGAGGAGGATAATTATGGTAGATATAAACGAACTGAAATTCGACGAAAAGGGGCTTATACCCGCAATAGTGGTGGATGCCGTTTCAAAGCGTGTGCTTACACTTGCGTATATGAACAAGGAGAGCCTTGCTATCTCTATGGAAAAGGAGCTTACCTGCTTTTTCAGCCGTTCAAGGCAGGAGCTTTGGCTCAAGGGCGAAACAAGCGGTAACTACCAGCACATAGTTTCCATTACCGCCGACTGCGATAAGGACGCCCTCGTGGTGCTTGTAGAGCCCGACGGTCCCGCGTGCCACCTCGGTACGGTATCCTGCTTCGAAAACCCCGTTTTTGAAAGCGACGAGCGCAAGGAGTTTTCATACGAAAGCTTGTTTGAACTCATTCGCGGCAGAAAGACCGAGAAAAAGGAAGGCTCCTACACCACATACCTTTTTGAAAAGGGGCTTGATAAAATACTCAAAAAGGTGGGCGAGGAGAGCACCGAGGTCATAATAGCCGCCAAAGCCGAGGATAAAAAAGAAACGGTCTACGAAATCGCAGACCTTGCATATCACGTAATGGTCCTTATGATAGAAGCGGGCATTTCGCTCGAGGATATACACAAGGAGCTTGCCTCCCGCCATGTCATAGATAAGAAGGTCAAACAGGAAAAAATGACCTAAATTGCCGAAAAATAAGCGCAGATGCGCCGTTTTCTCCCTCGGAGTACCTTTGTACGCCGTCGGTCGAAGAACGACACATCTG
>JAZUJG010000181.1:0-3465 GCA_045642645.1 Acutalibacteraceae bacterium
TTCTAAAGCTTATTAACAACAAACAAAGCGAGCTGTAAAACAATGTTTTACAGCTCGTTGTTTTTAATTATAATCGGCGCTTCGCGCCCCGAAACTTAAAACCGAATGCTGAAACCTTGAATAATTCGGATGCAGAAGACGGAATTTTTGAGCGACGGCGTATAGAAATACGCCGAGCGAGGAAAAACGGCTTCTGCGCCTACCATCAAGATTCGGATGCAGAAGACGGAATTACCGAGCGACCGCGTATGCAGATACGCCGAGTGAGGTAAAACGGCTTCTGCGCCGAATTATTTACCCAATAATTTATTCATAAGTCCCGGGTCATCAGTAATCAGTCCGTCAACGCCGAGCTTTATAAGGCGTTTGGCAACGCGCTCGCTGTCAACTGTCCAGGGATTCACCTGCAAGCCGGCATTGTGCGCGGCATTGACATAGTGCTTTGTGCAGTATATGTAATGCGGGTGGAGTGCATCGCAGTTTATATCGCGGCAGAATTTTACAGGATTGAGCGATATTTTATAAGCAAGCTTTCTTTCGGGGCTGTAAAGAATGCCCGTTTTGCAGCGCGGCTCGATTTTTTTGCAAGCCACAAGCAGTGCGGGGTCAAAGCTCGAAACAAGCAGCTTGTCAAGCATACCGTATTCATTTACGGCTTTCAGCATTTTCTCGGCAATCTCTGTACCCGCAGCGCCCGGCACCTCGCTTTTAAGTTCAATATCAAGCACCTTCATTTTATCGCCCATTCTTGCACTCACCTCAAGAAATTCGTCAAGAGTGGGTATTTTTGTGCCCTCAAACTCGGGACCGCGGTATTTGCCGAAATCATATTGGCGCAGCTCCTCAAGAGTCATATTTTTAATATAACCCTTGCCGTCGGAGGTCGCATCAATATTAAAATTGTGGCAAACCACCGGAATGCCGTCTTTAGTAAGGTGAATATCGGTTTCAAAGCCGTCGCAGCCTATTTCCATTGATTTTTCAAACGCAATAACGGTATTCTGCGGAGCGACCTTGTTTGCACCGCGGTGAGATATTACATTTATATCCATACAACACACCCCCGAAAGAATTTAAAGGGGCTGTAAAAAACGATGTTCATTACAACCCCCGGTAATCACTTTTTGAACTTTTTAAAATGCTTTATGCCTACTGCCGCCGCAGTGCCTATTGCCGCCGCACTGACCGCAATAATCGCCGCTTTGGTTTTCACCATATCGTCGGCATCCCACATATAAGCGACCTCGTTAAAGAAACCGCCGCCGCAAATCTCATCGTAAGAGAAAACCTCGGTTTCGTAAGTACCTGTGGCTTCATCAATAACAAATACCCTTACGCCCTTTTTCCTGTCGCCGTAGCAGCGGAACGAGGCGCACGGAGTCTGTATGATATCTATGCCTTTAAGCGGTGCTTCAAACGAATTGACATGGTCGTGACCGAAAATCATCGCCTTTACATCGCCGCCCTCGAGCATGGCGTCAAACTCGCCGTTATCATCATCGCAAATGCTCGGGTACTCGCCTATTTCGCCGCGAATATTCTTGCCGGGTTTAAGCCTGAAATATTTGCCGTCCGGACCGGGAGCCGCTCCCTCTTTCCATATAGGGCACTCCTCAATAAGCTCCATTTCCGCCTTAACGGGAATGTGCTGAAAAACGAATGACGGAACGGGCTTGCCGCCGTTTGCTTCTTTAAGCTCTGCGTTTTTCTGCTTATACCAGTCCACCGCGCCCTTGGTTACGGCGCAATGGCACTCCTTGGTCTCTTTATCCTGCCAGGCGGAGTCGAACATCCAGAGGTTAAAAGCAACCTTGCTGCCGTCGCTTGACATAATCGGGATATTGTAAGTGCCGCAGTCATAGCAGTCGCCGCTGTCATAAGGGATATTGCTGCTGTATTTTTTGAAAATATCCGCCTGCTCCTGCTTGGTGATATTGTTCATATCATCGTGATTGCCGAAAATCATCGCAAAGGGGATTTTGCGTTTTTCTATCGGAGCGCAGAGCTTATCTATCGCCTTTTCCATAATGGCGCGCTCGCCCTGCACATCGGTAACGACCTTGCGCGAGCCGAAGCGTGCATCGCAAAGGTGGTTGCCGAGTATATTATCACCGGTAAGTGCAATAAAATCGGGCTTTATCATATCGTATGCGGTGTTGAGCATACGAATCATTGTGGGTCTTACCCAGTGCAGATCCTGCGCATCGGACACCTGCATAATGACGAATTTGCCGTCTTTAAATTTCAATTCCATATCTTCCCCTCCACCAATCATAACGGTAAAAATGATTTTGCAACGGCAAAGTAAACAAGCAGCGAAACCGCATCAACAATAGTGGTTATAAACGGGCTTGCCATTACCGCCGGGTCGAATTTGAGTTTTTTTGCGATTATAGGCAGCGTACAGCCTATGAATTTTGCACACACCACGGTAACGGCAAGCGTTGCCGCAACCACAAGCGCAACGGTGGTATTCACACCGTCTGATTTCATAATCATTCCGTCAACAAGCATAACCTTTGCAAAAGCCGCCACCGCAAGCGATGCGCCGCAAAGAATCGAAACGCGAAATTCCTTCCACATAACCTTTAAAATATCGCTTACGGTTATATCGCCTACGGAAAGACCGCGTATGATGGTAACGGATGCCTGACTGCCCGAATTACCGCCCGTATCCATAAGCATGGGTATGAATGCGGTAAGTATAACGAGCTTTGAGAGTGCATCCTCAAACGAAGAAATGATTATGCCCGTAAATGTGGCGGAAATCATCAGCAAAAGAAGCCACGGAATACGGCTGCCCCATATACTCCACACCGAAGTTTTAAGGTAGGGTTTGTCATTGGGCGTGATAGCCGCCATTTTCTGGAAGTCTTCCTCTGCCTCCTCCTGAATAACGTCAATAGCATCGTCAACGGTAACTATACCGACCATGCAGTTTTCGTTATCCACAACCGGGAGTGCAAGAAAATCGTATTTATTAAAGAGCTGCGCAACCTCTTCCTTATCGGCGTGGGTTTTTACGCTTATAAGGTTCTCCTCCATAACCTCGCTCACGAGCTTGTCGTCATCCTCGGTAAGCAGGTCCTTAGCCGTGATTATGCCGAGCAGCTTGTGCTTTTCAACAACATAGCAGCTGTTGACGGTTTCGGAGTGAACGCCCTTTGACTTAATACTCTGTATGGCGGCACCTATGGTCATATTCGGCGTAAGTGAAACATACTCCAGAGTCATAATGCTGCCGGCGCTGTCCTCGGGGTAATTGAGCACGGCATTTATGGAGTTGCGCTTGCTGCCCGCTGCGGAGAGCATACGCTCCACAACATTTGCAGGCATTTCTTCGATAATATCAACCGTATCGTCTATGAACATATCGTCCATAATATTTTTCAGTTCATTATCGGTAAAAGCTTCAAGGAGCACCTGCTCCTCCTCGGCTTCAAGGTAGGTGAACACCATTGCGGC
>JAZUJG010000182.1:0-2972 GCA_045642645.1 Acutalibacteraceae bacterium
GTCCAAGCACATATTATGTATTGAACTTCAAAATTAAAGGAGCTTCAATATGGAAAAAACTTTTGATATAGCCGAAGCATCTGCACGTATCGCCGCCGTACAAAACGGCGTGCAGAGACTCTGCACTGCATCGGCATTGCCCGATAATGCCGTGCCCGCCATGGCATTCGTGCCGTTCCAACTCGACCGCACCGCATATTCGCCCGAAAAGGCGCTGAGTGCCGGCACGCTGTTCACGGTGCTTGATAAACCGTTTAAGGGAAGAATGATTGGTAATGGATGAACGGAAAAAACTGCTCGCCGCAATTCAGGCTTCGCAATTTGCCGCCTGGGAGCTGCACATGTACCTTGACACGCACCCTTGCGACTCTGCGGCAAGCGAAATGCACAAGAAGTATACGCGCGAAGCATCTGCCCTCAAAAAGCGGTATGAAGAAAAATACGGCCCGCTTACAACTGAAAATTCAGAGGAAGCTGACTGGCTCAGCGACCCGTGGCCGTGGGATTATCAGGGGAGGATGCATTGACCTATGTTCAACTATGAAAAGAAACTTCAATATCCGGTAAATATAAAAAATCCGAATCCGGTCTATGCGCAGATTATTCTTAATCAGTACGGCGGACCCGACGGCGAGCTCGGCGCCTCACTGCGCTACCTTTCGCAGCGCTATACAATGCCCTACGCAGAACTGAAAGGTCTGCTCACCGATATCGGTACCGAGGAACTCGGGCACCTTGAAATGATAGGTGCCATTGTCCACCAGCTCACGCGCGAGCTCTCGCTTGAGGAAATCGAGAAAAAAGGTCTCGGCGTGTATTTTGCCGACCACACCGCCGGCGTGTACCCCTCGGGCGGCACGGGCGTTCCGTTCAATGCCGCCGCACTCGCCGTAAAGGGCGATGTGCTGACCGATTTGCACGAGGATTTAGCTGCCGAGCAAAAGGCGAGAACCACCTATGACAATATCCTGCGCCTTGTGGATGACCCCGACGTGCGCGACCCCATAAAATTCCTGCGCGAGCGCGAAATAGTGCATTATCAGAGGTTCGGTGAAGGTTTAAGACTTGTTACCGACCGCCTCAACAGCAAGAATTTCTACGCCGTTAACCCGGCGTTTGATAAATGATTATATGGCGTTTAATGAAAGAATGCCGTACGGGCTGTCGTGAATGCGGCAGCCCTTTTTTGCGTTTCGTGAAGCACAAATTTTGAAGTGCATATTGTAATTTTATAAAAAAGTGCTAATATAAGGTGTAATTTGTTTTTCGAGGTGCTCACTATGAAAAAGAAAGTTTTAAGCATTATACTTGCGGTAATTATTGCAGTTTCCGCAATTCCCGTTTTTGCTGCGGCAGGGGATTCGGCGGTCGCAAACGGAATTATTGAGATTTCAAAGCACGGCAATGTTAAAATCAATCTTCCGCACGCAGAGGTCGTAAAGCATTTTGAGCTTGGCGACATCGTCACCGTTTCGTTTGGCGGCGTGAGCGTGGATGTTCCGCTTTGCGTTGCATTCAGCGATGTTGATTCGGGCAGCGCGGGGCTTTTCTGCCAGATTTCCAACGAGGGCGTTGAGGAAACGGAGCTCGCGGTAAATATGGGCAGCTTCGCCGAGGTTTACGGCATAGCAACAAAAACCATATATCCCGATAAATCTTATGTATGGGTGTACCGGGACGGCTTTTCCGAGTCAACTCAGTTTACCGTTACATTAAAGGAAAAGGCGGGGTATCTTGAAGAATTTACCGTAAGAAATCTCATTTATACCAAAGAGCGTGAAAATTACCCCGACCTTACCGATGAACAGTTCGGCAATTTCAGGGAAGTTACCGCAGGCGGCATCAAATCGGGCGTGCTTTACCGTTCGACCTCGCCGGTTGAAGATGCCATAGGCAGAAATGTTTATGTTGATAATGCCTGCCGCGAAAACGGTATTACGCATTTTATAAACCTTGCCGACAGCGAGGAAACCCTTGTGGCGTACCCCGGCTATGCCGACACATATTACAGCACACAGCAGCATATAGCCGTAGCCGCGAGCGTGGACATCGCATCCGATGAAAATAAAGAAAAATTCGCAGAATGCTACCGTTATATCATAGCAAATCCCGACGGCAAATTCGATGTTCACTGCCGCGAAGGTAAGGACAGAACGGGTATGTTCATAGCCGTGCTTGAGTGCCTTATGGGCGCTTCTTACGATGAGGTCATTGACGATTATATGACCACATACTACAACTTTTACGGCATTACCGAAAATGACAAGGCGTATGAAATCGTAGTCAAAGGCAATCTCGGCAAATTTCTTGAACAGCTTTTCGGCGTTGATCCGGTCGGTGCGGACCTTGTAAAAGAGGCTGAGGAATACCTTAAAGAAATCGGTCTTTCAAACGATGAAATAATCAAACTCAAAAGCGTACTTTCCGGCGAAACCGAAACGACCGTAATTCTGCTTGGTTGGTTCGATGTTTTAATGCAGCTTCTGCCGTTTTTGCGCATTCTGTTTGAGAGCCTCATAAAGAGCTTTTGAAAATCAATATTTGTGAATTAAGGATTGAGAATTTTCGGTTTTTCGTTACCGAAATTCAGAACGAACGGGAATAACCCCCGCGGTTTTGAATGCGATAATTCAGGGGAAATCGTAGGGGCTGCATAGTATGCAGCCCGGGTCAATCGCGGAGCGGCACCTCGCGTGCCCGAGCGATTGACAGTTTGCAATCGCATTCCGGTTCTCCAATGCGTAAATTCAGAACGAACGGTATGGGCGGCACTCCCGCGCCGCCCGGGTCAATCGCGGAGCGATTGACCGATGAAAACAACATAAAAGGCAAACAACGCAGTTTTCACGAAACCGCGTTGTTTTTTTATGCTGCATATTATAATTCGGCGCTTTGCGCCCCGAAATTATTCGTTATTCATTATGCATTATTCATTAAGCGGAGCGCAAACTGTGAACTGCCTCGGGCAAAAA
>JAZUJG010000183.1:0-3971 GCA_045642645.1 Acutalibacteraceae bacterium
CACTGATTTTGTATGCTTTTTGCGGTGGTATGAAACGGCGTAGCGGTGCTCCTCATCCTGAATTGAAGTAACGAGTGCGAACGCCCGGCGTTTGGATGTAAACTCCATTCTGCCGCCGCCCGTTGATATTGCGGATGTGCGGTGACTGCTGTTTTTGACCATACCGAAAAGCGGAACTTCTATACCCCTCTGTTTGAGTACGGGCAAAACGGCATTCACCTGACCGTCGCCGCCGTCAAGCAGTATAAGGTCGGGCATTCTGCCGAAACCGACCTCTATGCCTTTTGCGCGGCATTCGGTAAATTCATCGAAACGGCGCGAAAGCACCTCTGCCATAGAGCGATAGTCATCCTGCCCGGTAAAGCCCTTAACCGAAAATCTGCGGTACGCTTCTTTAAGCGGTCTGCCGTTTTCAAAAACCACCATACCGGCTACATTATCACTGCCGGAGGTGTGCGAAATATCGTAAGCTTCTATATATTCGGGAATTTTGGGAAGACCGAGCAGAAACGCGAGTTCTTCAAGTGCATCGCGGCTTCTGTCATTACCGACATACTTTTCGCAGAGCTTCTGCGAGGCATTGCTGCGGCACATATCCACAAGCTTTGCCTGAGCGCCCTTTTGAGGAATTACTATGCTCACCGATTTGCCGCGCTTTTCGGCAAGCCACTTTTCGATAACATCCATATCGGTAAGTTCACTGTCGATTTCAATACGAGGCGGTATCTCGCGCCCCATAGAATAATACGAAAGCAAGAGCGAGGATCGCATATCGGCGCAACTTTCGGTTTCATCCACAAAGAAATGCTCGCTGTCGCAGAGCTTATGGTCCTTAAAGCGCAGTACCGCAAAGCAAGCCTTGCCGTCTGCCACGCAGAGCGCGAAAACATCCTGCTCCTTATACGGCGACTCTACAACCTTTTGTCGATTGCCGGATTTTTCAATACTGCGTATGGTATCACGAAGCTGTGCGGCACGTTCAAAGTCGAGTTCTTCCGCCGCCTTTTCCATTTCGGCAGTGAGTGCTTCAACGGTTTCGCGGCTTCCCTTTTTAAGAAAGCACAGAGCATCCTCAACGCTTTTCTCGTAATCCTCACGGCTGATTTTTCTGCCGCAGGGCGCGGAGCAAAGTCCGAGATGATAGTTAAGACAGGGGCGCGATTTGCCTATATCGCGCGGAAAGACCTTGCTGCAGGTAGGCAGCTTGTATATACGCTTGGCTTCATCAACAGCTCGGGTCATTGTGTAACCGGCGGTATAGGGACCGAGAAAGTCGGAGTCGCTGTCATCCTTTTGAAAAACGGCATAAATATTGCGGTACTCGCCGCGCGTGACCTTGATAAAGCTGAAGCCCTTATCATCCTTTAAAAGAATGTTGTATTTGGGCATATTCTGCTTAATAAGGCTGCATTCAAGCACGAGTGCTTCAAACTCGCTGTCGGTGAGGATATAGTCGAAATCCTCGACATTTTCGACCATTTTACGAACTTTGGGCAGGTGCTTTTCCTGCGAGCCGAAATACTGACTCACGCGGTTTTTCAAAGCCTTGGCTTTGCCGATATAAATGATGTTTTTTGAAGCATCGCGCATAATATACACGCCGGGAGTAAGAGGAAGCTTATTTGCTTTATCCTTCAACCGCCTTAACCGCTGGTCCGTAAAATCGCCGCCTTTCGTAAATAACACAAAAGTATGGACTCAACCCGGAAACAAATACATTTCCCCGAGAATCCATACTCCCTGTTACAGATTTATTTGCTTGTACAGTTCAAGATTACTCTGCGAAGCCGCTCTCAACAAGTGCTACGAGAGCATTGACAGCCTGTTCTTCATCGACGCCGCCGGCGATAATGCGGATATCGGTGCCGCCGGTGATGCCGAGCGAAAGAACACCGAGAAGGCTCTTTGCATTAACGCGTCTTTCTTCTTTCTCAAGCCAGATGGAAGATTTGAACTCATTGGCTTTCTGAATGAAGAAAGTTGCAGGGCGTGCGTGAAGGCCGACCTGATTCTGAACAGTTACATCTTTAACATACATAGTATTGCACCCACAATCTCAATATACAATGTTGCTGATTACCGGGGCATACGCCCCATCTCACAGTTACATTATAGCACAAACGAAAATTTAGTCAACGAATTACGCGAAACCTTTTTTGAGTGAACGATAATTCATAGGGTATACTAAACCGCGACTTTTTTTCAAAGACCTATTTGTGCAAAATGACAATGTATATTACCATATATTATAGAACATTAACAATAATTGTCATTCTTCGCTTTTACCGCGCTTCAGTTCTTCAAGAAACTGCTTTTCTTTTTTGGAAAGTTCCGCGTTTTCAAGAAGCTCGGGACGGCGCTCGAGTGTGCGTTCTATTGAGCGTTCGCGCTGCCATTTCTGTATATTTGCGTGGTGTCCCGAAGTGAGCACCTCCGGCACCTCAACACCGTGCCACACCGGCGGTTTTGTATATTGCGGGTACTCAAGCAGCGAGGAATAGTGGCTTTCGCCCATAAAGCCCTCCGGCTCGGAAAGTACGCCCGGTAGCATACGCGAAATGGCATCGGCGAGTATCATCGCCGGCATTTCGCCGCCCGTAACTACATAATCACCTATTGATATTTCCTCATCGACTATTTCATCAATTACGCGCTGGTCCACACCCTCATACCTGCCGCAGAGAATGGCGACATTCGGAATCTCCGAAAGTTCCTTTACGCGCTGCTGCGTAAGTGTTTTGCCGCAGGGCGACATATAGATAAGGTGCGGTCTTGCGCCTGCTACATCGCAGACCTTATTGAAGCAGTCGTAAATCGGCTGTGCCATCATAAGCATACCTGCGCCGCCGCCGTAAGGGGTATCATCCACCTGATTGCGGCGGTTGATTGCAAAATCGCGGATTTGATGAAATTCAATAGTGACTTTGCCGGTATCACGCGCTCTGCCGATTATGCTTTCGCCCATAACCGCCTCGCACATCTGCGGAAAAAGCGTCATTATGTCAATTCTCATCGAAAAGCCCCCTGAGCGGTCTTATATACGCTTTGCCGCTTTCAACATCACAGCGTACAACAACATCCTTTATGGCGGGAATAAGCACCTCTTTGCCCTCGGGCGTGGTTATATACCAGACATCGTTTGCGGCGCCCGAAGCAATATCGGTAATTGTGCCGTAGACCTTACTTTCATCATCTGCATCAACACATTCGCAGTCAATAAGTTCCGCAATAAACCACTTGCCTGCGGGCAAATGAGCATCCGCGCGCTTCATATAAAGCATTTTTGAACGCATAGCTTCCGCCTGCTCGACGGTATCGACACCTTCAAGCTTCAATATCGCAATATTGCCGTGCGGACGGCAGGAAACGACATTATATGCCGTTTTGCCCTCGGCATCGCCGTAAAGAGTTTTGAACTTTTTCACAAATTCGGGACCGTCGCACCACGGATTGAGGCGCACCTCGCCCCTTATGCCGTGAGTGCTGACTACCTGCCCTATTTCAAGATAATCTTTAATCATAATAAAAATATACGGGGAGTCGGAATGACTCCCCTAGGCTGGCGGGAGTTGAACTCATTACGGTTCCGCTCGCAACCTTTTTCCATCTGCATTGCATCAATTTTCGGCAGGCGACAGCCTGCCTGCAAATTCCTGCTTCGCATATGAAAAAATCTTACGGCAGGAACTGCGAAGCACCTTACAAACAGAAAATTTTTTGAAGTGCAAAGCCGAAAATCGCAGATATACTGTCGTATTTCAAGATTTGAGGCAAAGCAATTCGGAAAATTTTCATTTGTAAGGCGTGACGAGTTCGACTCTCGCCAGCCTAATATCAGTCGATATCCACCTGAATCTTAACATCGTTGCGAACTGCGGCAGCGCGCATAACGGTGCGGATAGCCTTGGCTATTCTGCCCTGTTTGCCGATAACTCTGCCCATATCGTCCGGACCGACATGAAGATGATAAA
>JAZUJG010000184.1:0-4506 GCA_045642645.1 Acutalibacteraceae bacterium
GCGTTCACGTTAAATTCTTTCATAAGCTTAACATCGCGCTCCAAGTCCCCAAAGGACATAGCGTAGCCCTTTGTTTCGTGCGTATCGTGGTGGTTTACGCCTTTGAGCTTTACCTTTTTGCCGTTGAAATAAAAGACGGCATCCTTGATTTCAATATGCTTAAAGCCCACGAACTTGCGAATTGTCATAACCTCGTTTTTGCCGCTGTAAAGGGTAACGGTAAGCTCGTAAAGGCGCGGAATTTCGGCGCTCCACTCCTCAACGCTTAATTTTTTGAATGTGCAGCGGGTTTCTTTTTCGCCGTTTACGGTTTCCTCGGCAACAAGGGCTCTGCCGTCGTAAAGCGAGAATTTCACTTTGAGGTTTTCGAGCTTGCCTTTAAGCCCTGCGAACATTTCAAGGTCATATTTTTTGCCGTTTTTCTTTGCTGTGGCTTCGTAATCGAAAATATACGAAACGGGGTTTTCGTAAAGCAGTACATCGCGGAAAATACCGTTTTCCCTGAACATATCCTGCGCTTCGAGGTAGCTGCCGTTGCACCATTTGAATACGGCAACAACTATTTCGTTTTCACCCTCGGTGAGATATTTTGTAATATCAAATTCAAATGAATTGTGCGCCGCCTCGCCGTAGCCGACAAAGCTGCCGTTCACATATAAATCAAGGCACGGCCTTACACCGAGAAAGGTGATTATATAATTCTTTGAAAGGTCGGTGATTTCAAATTTTTTGCGGTAAATGCCGCAGGGACCGTCCTCGGGAATAACGGGCGGCACAACGCCCTGCTCCTTTGGGATACCGAGAGCACGGGGATCGAAATCGTAGGGGCAGTTGATGTATTCGGGCTTGGCGTAGCCTGTGCGCTGCCAGGTGCATGGCACGGTTATTTTGTCGAATTTGACCTTTGCGGTATCGAGGACCGCGGGCAGTTTGGATTCTTTTGCATAGAATTTAAAATCCCATTCGCCCGAAAGCACTCTTACCATATCGCTTTCGTAGCGTTCGGTTTTATAATCGGCTTTGCGCGCATCCTTTTTGAGCGTACGCGGTATAAAATACGCGCGCGGTGCGAGCCTGCCGATTTCAACTGTTTTAAAATCGGAATGGTTTACGGTATTCAAAGTATATTTCATATATCTTCCTCCGTTTGCACTTTGTACCGCAGATCGCGGTATCATATTTTTATAATACCATAGGTGTTGTGGTTTTTCAATTTATTTAATCAATGTTTCGCAGATTTTTATTATTCCAAATACTCTAACCGTGTTGCATTAACAGGTAAAATCCGTTATAATGATGTATATTTGATTTTTCGGAGGTATTATGGACGAACGCGAAACATTGACAGGGACTGTCGAGGAGGTCACATTTCAAAACGAAGCAAACGGGTTCACCGTGTTGGAGCTTGACTCTGACGGCGAGCTTGTGGTCGCCGTAGGCGTTATGCCGGGTGTGACCGCAGGCGAAACCGTTGCGCTTATCGGTACTTTTACCAATCACCCCTCATTCGGCAGGCAGTTCAAGGTCGAAACATTTTCACGCACCATGCCCGAAACCACCGACCAGATTTACAAATACCTCGCTTCCGGAGTTATACGCGGCATAGGCCCGAAAAAAGCGATGCTTATCGTTGAGGAATTCGGCGCGGATACGCTCAGGGTAATTGAAAAAGAGCCCGAGCGCCTTGCGGTTATACGCGGCATTTCAAAGGAGCAGGCAGCCGCCATAGGTGAGGAATTCACAAAGCAGTTCGCCATGCGCACCGTTATGCTCGGTCTTGAAAAATACGGTCTTTCACCTGCCGAATGTGTGCGCATTTACAAAAAGCTCGGTATTCAGGCAGTCGAAAAGGTGTGCGAAAATCCGTATATACTTTGCGGGCTCGGCATAGGCATTTCGTTTGAACGCGCCGAGTCGATTGAAGAAAAGCTCGACACAAAGCCGTCGCCGGATTTTCGCGTTTCGGAGGGAATACTGCATGTAATGCGCTACAACACCGTTTCGCACGGGCACACCTGCATACCGCGCGAAAAGATGCTCGCTCCGTCCTCTGATCTTCTGGGCATAACAAAAGACGATGCCGATATTGCCATTGACCGCCTCACCGCAACGGGTCAGCTGCGCGCCTGCGAAATAGACGGCAGAGAATTTCTGTTTTTGCCGCAGGCATATAATGACGAAAGAAAAATCGCGAACAGAATGAGCGTTGTTGCGGGCTTCCCGCCGCCGCGTATAGAAACGCTGCCCGAACAGATAGATGCCATTGAACGCAAAAACAAAGTATCCTACGAGGAACAGCAGCGCCGCGCCATAGCCACCGCCGCAAACAAGGGGCTTCTTATACTCACGGGCGGCCCCGGCACGGGCAAAACCACAACCATTAAGGGCATAATAGGCATATTTGAACGCCAGCACCTTGAAATTTCGCTTGCCGCGCCCACGGGCAGAGCCGCAAAGCGTATGAGCGAGGTCACGGGTATGGAGGCCAAAACCATTCACCGTCTGCTTGAGGTGGAATGGGATGACGACGACCGCCCGACCTTCAGGCGCAACATAAAAAATCCGCTTTCGTGCCAGGTGCTTATACTCGATGAGCTTTCTATGGTGGATATTCACCTTTTCGCAAGTCTGCTGGATGCCTTGCCTATGGGGTGCAGGCTTATCCTTGTGGGCGACAGCGACCAGCTCCCCCCGGTGGGTGCGGGCAATGTACTGCACGACCTTATTGAAAGCGGCGTGCTGCCGGTGGTATGCCTTACGCAGGTTTTCAGGCAGGCGCTCGAAAGTAAGATAGTGACTAACGCACACAAAATAGTTGCGGGCGAAATGCCCGACCTGCGCAACGACGGCAGCAAGGACTTTTTCCATATAGAACGCCCGTCATCAGCCGCCGCGGCGCAGACGGTAATAAACCTCTGCACCGAAAGGCTCCCCGCCGCTTACGGCTGGGATGCGCTTACCGATATACAGATAATCACGCCGTCGCACAAGGGCGAAACCGGCACCGATAATCTCAACAAGCTTTTGCAGAACGAGCTTAACCCGCCCGACGGCAAAAAGCAGCAGGTGGTTATCGGCGGCAAGCTTTTCCGCGAGGGCGACAAGATAATGCAGGTCAAAAACAACTACAATATCGAGTGGGAAAGCCCCGAAGAAAAAGGCGTGGGTATTTTTAACGGCGATATAGGCATACTTAAAGAAATCGACATTCACTCCGGTATGGTAAAAGCCGATTTTGACGGCAGAGTTGCCGAAATAGCCGCCGAAAACCTTGACGATATTGAGCTTGCATACGCCGTAACAGTTCACAAAAGTCAGGGCAGCGAGTTCAAGGCGGTCATCATTCCGGCGGTCAATGTTGTGTCCAATCTTGCATACAGAAATTTATTATACACCGCCGTTACGCGTGCGCGCGATATGCTTGTAACCGTAGGCACCGCCGCGCAGATTGAATATATGACCGCAAACGACCGCAAGGCAAGGCGCTATTCGGCGCTCGCGCATTTTCTTAAAGAGGAATTCTGATGAATTTTAAGGATATTTTTGCAACCGCGCTTTTTACACGCCGCTGCAAATGGTGCGGCGATGTAACCGATGTGCGCTTTGATGTGTGCGAAAACTGCAAAAACACACTTTCGCGCATTGACGGCGAAGCCTGCCTTTACTGCGGCTGGAAAACAGAAGACTGTGTATGCAACAAGCAAAAGCATTTTTATAAATATATCTGCTCGCCGCTTTACTATGAGGGCGCGGCGCAAAAGGCTGTACTGCGCCTTAAATCCAAGGGTGAAGCCGAAGTTGTCGAAATGCTTGCGGATGAAATGAGCGATTGTCTCAAAGAACGCTTTGACGGCTACGATTTTGACATCTGCACAAGCGTACCTGCAAGCAAAAAATCCTTAAATGAGCGCGGCTTCAATCAGAGCGAGCTGCTTGCAAAACGGGTTTGCGAAAACACGGGCATCGTGTTTGCGCCGCTGCTTGTAAAAATGCGCGATACCGAGCCGCAGCACAGCCTGCCGCGCATAAAGCGAAGCGGCAATCTGCTCGGCGTTTTCGGTCTGAACGAAAAATGCGAAACCGATATTACCGATATGCGCATACTGCTCATTGACGATATATGCACCACGGGCGCAACGCTCAACGAATGCGCAAAAACTCTGCTTATAGGCGGTGCCGCCGAGGTATTCTGCCTGACAGCTGCCGTTACAAGACTGCATAAAAATTAAAATCTTCCCCGAAAGAAGTGTTGATATGACGTTCAAAATCAAAAACCCGTACGAAAGCGTAATGCACCTTATCGGCAACAGACAAAATCATTACAGAACAAATCTGCACGCGCACTCAACCGTGAGCGATGCGAGTGTTGACTATGCCGATATGGTAAAGGAATACTACAAGGAGGGCTTCGACGTTCTTGCCATGACCGAGCACGGCATAAACGGCAAAAAATGGAATGAAAAGCCCACCGAGGTACCGCTTTACCGCTACCAATATCTGCTTAAA
>JAZUJG010000185.1:0-2285 GCA_045642645.1 Acutalibacteraceae bacterium
GCTGTTTTCATAAAATCACCCTTTCAGCGAATTTGACCGTCGCCTCTGACGATATATTTGTAAGTGGTAAGCTCCTTTAAGCCCATAGGCCCTCTGGCGTGGAGCTTCTGTGTGGAAATACCCATTTCGCAGCCGAGCCCGAACTCGCCGCCGTCGGTAAAGCGGGTGGAAACATTCACATAGGCTGCCGCACTGTCGACATTCAGCGTGACTTTTCGGGCATTTTCGGCATTTTCGGTAACAATGCACTCGCTGTGGTGTGTGGAGTGTGCGGCGATATGTTCGATAGCGCAATCCGCACTGTCAACGACCTTTACCGCGAGAATGTAATCGAGAAATTCCGTATCAAAGTCATTTTCGCCTGCCGCCGTGCCGTCAATTACCTTTGCGGCGCGTTCATCAAGGCGAAGCTCTACGGGCGCAAGCCCCTTTGCCGCACGGTCATCGCAAAGGCGTTTTTTAAGAAGCGGCAGGAATTTTGCGGCTTCGTTAGCATTCACAAGGCAAACCTCTGCGGCGTTGCACACCGACGGTCTGCTCGTTTTGGCATTTTCAATAATATTGAGCGCCTTTTCGTAATCGGCGGTTTCGTCAACATAGATGTGGCATATACCCGTACCGGTTTCAATGCAGGGCACTTTTGCATTTTCAACGCAGGCTTTTATAAGACCTGCGCCGCCGCGCGGAATAAGCAAATCAACATACCCTACGGCAGTCATAAGCTCATTTGCACTCTGCCGGGTTGTATCTTCAATAAGGTTTATGAGATTTTCGGAAAGACCGAGTTTTTTAAGACCGCCGCGCATAGCGGTAACTATGGCATACGCCGAACGGAAAGCCTCCTTGCCGCTTCTGAGAATGCACACATTGCCGCTTTTAAGAGCGAGTGCGGCGGCATCGGATGTAACATTGGGGCGGCTTTCGTAAATAATCGCCACAACACCCATAGCGACTGCGGTTTTCTCTATAACAACACCGTTGGGGCGCTCAATATGCGCGAGCACCTCGCCAACCGGGTCGGGCAGAGCCGTAACCTCGCGTATGCCGTTTGCCATACCCTTTATGCGCTCGGCGGAAAGCGCGAGCCTGTCAAGCATAACATCACTTATTATGCCCTTTGCCGCTTCCAAATCCTTGGCGTTTTCGGCTAAAATATAGTCTGTTTCGGCAAGAATGGCATCCGCCATGGCGTTGAGAGCATTGTTTTTCTGTTCACTTGTAAGCGAAGCGGCGGCGATTTTTGCCTGCTTTGCTTCGCACAGAATTTCAAAAGTAGTTTTCATTATTTTACACCTATAAATCTCGTACCGACCTGTTTACCCTCTGCAATATCGTAAAGCACCGCGGGTGCAGAGCCGTTTGCTATTACAACATCGGTGCCGTTTTTAACACAGCGCTTTGCCGCAGAAAGCTTTGTTGCCATACCGCCCGTGCCGAGCCCCGAATTACTGCCGCCGCCGAGCGCCTCGATTTCGGGAGTGATTTCGCGTATTTCGGAAATAAGCACGGCATCGGGGTTGGTGTGCGGGTCTGCGGAATAAAGACCGTCAATATCCGAAAGCAGCACAAGCACATCGGCATTCATACAAACCGCAACTATTGAGCCGAGCGTATCGTTATCGCCCACTGCGATTTCATCGGTGGCAACGGTATCGTTTTCGTTGATAACGGGCATTACACCGAGCTCCAAAAGCCTTGTCATTGTATTTTTTATGTTGGTGTAACGCACATCGTCTTCAAGGTCGGGTGCGGTGAGCAATATCTGCGCGATATTGTGGTTGTATTCCGAAAAATACTTATCGTAAATATACATAAGCTCACACTGACCGACTGCCGCCGCTGCCTGCTTGGTAGCCATATCGTCGGGGCGGCTTTTGAGCGAAAGCTTGCCCACGCCCATACCGATAGCACCCGAGGAAACGAGTATGATATCGTGCCCCGCGTTTTTCAAATCGGAAAGCACCTTGCAAAGCTCCTCGACATGACGGATATTGATATTGCCCGTTTTGTGTGCAAGTGTTGATGTTCCTACTTTTACTACTATTCTCATAATATCACCGTTCGCAGATTTCTCTGTTATTTTGCAAATTCATTGAGCTCGTGTCTGAGCCTTGCCACGGGAAAGCCCACAAGTCGGATCGTAGCCATGTCGTTCTGTGAGCCAAGGAGTTGACTCTCTACCTTGTCTTCCTAAGACCGCTTGGCCTCCGACTTGTTCGCAGATTTCTCTGTTATTTTGCAAATTCATTGAGCTCGTGTCTGAGCCTTGCCACGGGAAAGCCCAC
>JAZUJG010000186.1:0-1536 GCA_045642645.1 Acutalibacteraceae bacterium
AGCAGCTCCATCTGGCGACGGTACCATTTAAGCAGGTCGCGAAGCTTGCCCTTGTAGCTCTCTGCACTTGCGGGGATGAATGTGCCGCCGAGTACATCGCTCTTTTCGTGAATAACGGGGTTATGGCCGCGCAGCTTGAGAACTCTTGCGGCTTCCATACCGCCAATGCCGCCGCCGATGATGTGAACGGTCTTGGGCGAGGTGGTCTTAACGATTTTATGCTTTTTCCACTGCATCATTTCGGCGTTTACGGCGCAGCGTGCAAGGTGTGTGCTGTCACCGAGATCCTGGTCATTGGGAACGCCTTTGTAGTGGCACATATTGAAGCAGCCGTTGTGGCACAGAATGCAGGGACGAATATCTTCTTCCTTATCATTCATAAGCTTTGTAACCCACTCGGTATCCGCAAGGAACGGGCGGGCGAAGCCTGCGCCGTCGAGCTTGCCTGCGGCTATGGAGTCTGCGGCAACTCTCGGGTCAAGTCTGCCTGCGCAGACAACGGGCTTGTCGGTAAAATTCTTTATATGCTCAACATCGGCAAGGTTGCAGTTTTCGGGCATATACACGGGGGGATGTGCCCAATACCACGCATCGTATGTGCCGTTGTCGCAGTTGAACATATCGTAACCGGCATCGGAAAGGTATTTGATAGCTCTTTCGCTTTCTTCCATATCTCTGCCGACTTCAACGTAATCTTCACCGGGGAGGGCGCCCTGACGGCAGCCCTTTGTTTTGGAAAGAACGCTGTAACGGAGCGAAACGGGGAAATCCTGACCGCATTCCTTTTTGATTGCCTTGACAATATCAACGGCAAAGCGGTAGCGGTTTTCAAACGAGCCGCCGTATTCGTCGGTACGCTTGTTGACATATTTAAGGGTGAACTGGTCAAGCAGGTAGCCCTCGTGAACGGCGTGGACCTCAACGCCGTCAACGCCCGCTTCCTTGAGCTTTCTTGCGCTGACTGCGAAAGCTTCTACGAAACGGTCGATTTCCTTCTTGGTCATTTCGCGTGAGGGGAGCTTATCGGACCAGCGGTTCTGTGCGGGTGAGGCGGAAGCCGTGATTTTATCAAGATTCATAACGGGCTTGCTCAGAACATTCACAACGGGTGTGTTGTAGAGCATTTCCATCATGCTGCTGACGGTGAACGATCTGCCGAAGCCCGCGGTAAGCTGCACAAAGAGCTTTGCGCCGGTCTTATGGAATTCGGGCATCCATTTTGCAAGGTCCTTATACATTTTGTTCTTTTTGTCGAGCCACTGACCGAGCATGGGATTGTAAACGGGCTGGCAGCCGGGCAGAACAAGACCGCAGTTGTTCTTTGCAACATCAAGGATGAATTTTGCGCCGTCCTTGTCGAAATGGTTTACTTCCATCCAGCCGAAAAGGTCGGTGCCGCCCATACTTGTAAGTACTATGCGGTTTTTGATTTCGCAGTTACCGATTTTCCACGGTGTGAACAGGGGCTGTAATTTCTGATCCATGAATTTCCCTCCGATAATATTGTTAATTGTAAAACAATTCAAAATCATTATA
>JAZUJG010000187.1:0-4256 GCA_045642645.1 Acutalibacteraceae bacterium
GGTAAGCCGCAACGGCGACGAAAGCTTCATTTCTTACGATAATTCCGCTCTTTTAAGTGAGACTCAGCAGAGCGTTTTCGGTATGGAGCTCGGTATGCGTAAGCCGATTTTCGATATTAAGGTAAGCGCCGAAAAGGCGAGCCCGTTTTCAAAAATCAGTCAGAATGAGCTTGCGCTGCAGCTTTACAGTGCGGGACTTTTCTCGCCCGAGCTTCGTGAGCAGGCGTTGCTCACCATAAGTATGATGGATTTTGAGGGCAAGGCGGCGCTCGAAGCAAAACTCAGCGGGGGAGTCGGTGCAATGTGACTACCGTATGCTACCGCAGGTATTATGACGGACATCTGCTGATTATAGACGGGCACGCCGGCAGCGGCACCAAAGGTGAGGATATTGTGTGCGCGGCGGTTTCGACGCTTGCGTTTACTCTGCTGAATTGCTTGAAGGATGAAGAAGCGCAGGGTAATGTTAAGCTTAAACGCGAAATCGTGCGCGACGGGTATTTTTGCGTGGAAGCGCACGCGCTCGGCGGAAACGATGAAAAAACAGAGATTATTTTCAATACCGTACTTACGGGGCTCTACGCCGTGGCGGATGAATACCCCGAGTATGTGAAAACAGAATAGTGTATTCCCCGTGTCGGCCGCACGGGTTAATATATGACACTTCGCAAAGACGATGAAGAAAGGATTTTTTATGAAAAACACAGAACGGTACTTACTCGCGCTGCAGCTTTTTGCTTCGGAGGGGGCAGAGGGCGAAGGCGCACAAACGGGCGCTGAATCACCGGTTGACGCCGAATCGGAAACGGGTGCCGCGGCAGACTGCGAAAACGAATTCGATGAGCTTATCAAGACGAAATTCAAAGAACAGTTTGCCAAAAGAACACAGGCGATAATCGACAGGCGCCTTAAGGATTTTAAAACCCTTGAAGCGTACAGAGATACGGTTTCACCCATAGTCGAGGAGCTTTTGAGTGAAAACGGTCTTAAAAGCGGCGATGAAGAAAAACTTCGTGCGCTTCTTCTCGCAAAAACGCAGGAAATCCCCGCAGTCAGAGAAACTGACACACAGAGTATTCCCGAAAGCTTTCGCCGCGATATTGCAGGCTGGGCTGAACAGTCCGAAAAACTCAAAGAGGTTTATCCGGATTTTGATTTGCGCAAAGAACTTGCAGCCGGAAATGCCTTTTCAAGACTTCTGCTCGGCGGCGTGAGTGTGCGTGATGCCTACGAAACCGTGCACCGCGATGAGATACTCGGCGGCGCCATGGCGTACACCGCAGGCGTTGTGCGCGAGCAGATGGTGCGCAATATCGAGGCAAAGGGCAGGAGGCCGCTTGAAAATTCGGTGATTTCCGAAAATGCGGTCGTTACCTCAAAAAGTGTCGATTCGCTATCCTCCGCAGATATCCTCAAAATACTCAAGCAGGTTGAGAACGGAGCCAGTATCTCGTTCTGACTCTGTTCGGAAAGGAATTTATGGCAATCAATAAAAAATTTGACCTTCAGCTTTTCGCCGAGGTCGTAAATACCACCGGTTCAAATTCAAACGGCAACAATCTCTCTGCCGAAATGAAAACCTTTTACGATAAGACTCTTATCACACTCGCTTCGCCCTACCTCGTTCACGATCAGTTCGGTCAGAAGCGCGACATTCCCAAAAACGGCGGCAGAATCATCGAGTTCAGAAAATTCTCCGCCCTTCCCAAAATCAGCAAGCCGCTTGTCGAGGGCGTTACTCCGGCAGGCAATAAGCTCGACGTAAGCGCCGTAAGCGCAAATGTTGAGCAGTACGGCGACTATATTGAGCAGAGCGATGTGCTTGAACTCACCGCCGTTGACAACACTATTGTTGAAGCCACCAGGCAGCTTGCCGCGCAGGCGGGCGCAACTATGGATACCATAGTCAGAAATGAGCTTGTGGGCGGTACAAATGTTATCTACTGCCCAACCGTTTCGGGCAGTACCGAAACCCCCGTTACTTCAAGAGCCGCACTCGACTCATCCGCACTTCTGCGCGTTAAGGATGTTTTCAAGGCGGCAGCCGAGCTTAAAGCAATGAATGCTCCGAAAATCGACGGCTACTATGTGGGTATAATTCACCCCTACGTTGCCTATGACCTTATGCAGGAAGCGGGCAATCAGTGGCTCGATGTGCAGAAGTACACCACTCCCGAAAACATTCTCAACGGTGAAATCGGCTGCCTCGGCGGTGTTCGCTTTGTAGAGAGCACCGAGGCCAAAATCTTCAAGGGCGAGCCTTTTGCCGAGGGCGTTTCAAAGCTTACCATAGCCGAAACACTCGAAGCATCGGGCAAGACCGTAAAGGTCAGTGAAACCCTTACCTCCGACGATGCTGCCGCACTCGCCGGCAGAGAAGTTTACCTCTGCGGCAAAAAGTACACTGTTAAGAGTGCAACAGCAGGTACGGGCGGCGCAGCTACCGTAACCGTAGGCGATGATGACGAAAGCATTACCACCACCGACGGTGCAGCAAACAATGTTATTTATCCCGCAGGCGGCGGTGCGAACGATTGCGCGGTATTCGCAACCCTCATTCTCGGCGGTGACGCATACGGCGTTACAAGCATCGCAGGCGGCGGCATAGAGCATATCGTCAAACAGCGCGGCTTCGGTGATGACCCCCTCAATCAGCGCAGCTCTGTCGGCTGGAAGGGCTTTAAGGCGGCAAAGCGACTTGTTGAGGAATATATGGTGAGAGTTGAAAGCGGCTCCACCTTCAGCAATACGGCAAAAGCCAACTGAAATCAGTAACACAAAAGCCGCCGCGTTGATTCGCGGCGGCGGAAAGGAACATATATGGCAGTAAAAAAGAAAACAGTTAAAGAGAAAACGGTGAGCGTTTTCATACCTAAGCAGAACAGAACGGATACTCAGCGATTTGTTGCCGTAAACGGCGAAAGAATGCTCGTGCAGACCGGCAAAACCGTCGAAATTCCCGAACGCTTCGCCGAAGTGCTTGCCAACAGCGAAAAAATGGCGAGCATATCCGCATCGTTTATTGATGAAAATGTATCCGTCTGAGGAGGGATACCGTGACAACTGCAAAGGCAATTTCAGCATTTGATGCACTGCGGCACAACGATATTCCCGACAGCACCAAAACCGAGTGGCTGACCGAGCTCGATAAAAGAGTGTTTTCGGAGCTTATCAAGGATTTTGCGCCGCCCGAAAAAAGAACGTATGCAGAATATACCGACGGTGCCGAGCTTCTTATCCCCGAGGGTTACTGCGACATTTATGTTCTTTACCTCGTTATGAAATACGATGAACTCAACGGTGAAACGGCGCGCTTTAATAACTCGGCATCGCTTTTCAATAAGGCATGGTATGAAATGGCGAATTCTGTCAGCCGCACCTCTCTCAAACCCGATTCGGCAAAAATAAAGGCAGGCGATTTGTATGTATAAGCCTTACCTTAATAATCTGCCGAGAGAGCAGGGGGCAATGACATCGTTTGGCGGTGTGGACAAAAGAACCGTCATACCGGAAAGCTCATTTGAAGATGTGACGAATATGAGTTCGGATTATTTTCCGCTGCTTTCACCGCGAAATCACCGCAGCATTTTCAATGCTTCCGGCACCGACCTGCACGGACTTTTTTCAAAGTCGAAAATCGGTTATATAAAATCCGGCAAGCTTTATTACGGCGGCGAGACAGTGGAGGGTATAAGCCTGCCGCCCGTTTTAAAACCGCGCAGACTTGTTTCCATGGGCGCGTACCTCGTCATTTTCCCCGATAAGCTTTATGTAAATACAAATGATCTGACCGATTACGGCAGCCTCGAGGCTTCGTTCACAACATCCGGTACGGTCACGGTTTCGCTGTGTGCCGCAGACGGCTCACTCTATTCCGGCTATACGGTTTCGGCAGTAGAGCCTGCTGATGCCGCTGACGGCGCATTGTGGGTGGATACTTCGGTAACTCCCGCTGCTTTACGCTGTTACAGTGAAATTCTCGGCTTGTGGGATCAAATCGCGGCAACGAGCGTGCGTATATCCGCAACGGGCATAGGCGGCAATTTTGCGGCGTATGACGGCGTGAGCGTAAGCGGTCTTACCTGCTGTGACCTTAACGGGAGTCATGTTATTCTCGACTGCGGTGCTGATTACATTACCGTAAGCGGTATTGTGAACGGCTCGGTTACGCAGAATACTGCGGTGACTGTCGAACGGCGTGTCCCGGATATGGATTTTGTGTGCGAAAGCGGCAACAGACTGTGGGGCTGCTCATC
>JAZUJG010000188.1:0-3299 GCA_045642645.1 Acutalibacteraceae bacterium
TGCGCCCCGAAATTATTCGTTATTCATTATGCATTATTCATTAAGCGGAGCGCAAACTGTGAACTGCCTCGGGCAAAAATGCCGTCGGCAGTTCACCCGGGCGGCACGGGGTGCCGCGCCCTACCAAATGATTGGATTTTAATTTTTGCCCTTCGCGTGCATTCTCGCGCATTCGCGCTTCAAACACCGCTGCGGGCAAACCAGGGACAACTATGCGACCACTACAAGTTCCTCTGAATTTCCGCGGTCAAAACTGAAAACTCGTCAAAAACATTGCAATCGGTAATTTTTGTGTTATTATATATTTTGTAAAAATACAAAATGGGGGAGTGAGTATGCTCAATGCGGCAATTATAGGCTACGGCGGTATCGCCCGTGTGCACGAATCAAGTTACCGCGAGCCTGAAAAAGGCGGCAAAGTTTTAAAAGTGAACTGAAAATAATTCTTGATTTTATGTGAGGTATCGGTTATGAAGCGTGAATCCCCAATGCGTATATATTCAAAAATCTTAAAAAAATCGGTTTCGTTTGTGTTGTCTTTGATTATGATTTCGGGGAGTGTATGTGTTATGAGCTCGGCTGTAAATTCGGTTACTGTTTCTACCGCCGCAGAACTTATCGAAGCCGTTAAAAACGCCGAAAACGGCAGCACCGTATTGCTCAAAGGCGGCACTTACCGTTTCGGCGAGCCGCTTGTGTTCAGTAATATAAAAAAGAATATCACTATTACCTCCGTCGCGGGCGAAACGGCGGTATTTACAAATGCCTGCGCCGTTACCGACTGGTCTGAATGTACCGTGAACGGCGTTAAGGTGCTCTGTGCATCCGCAAACGGCAAAAGGGTTTCCGCGCTCTTTTCCGAAGCCGGTCAGCTCCCCGTAACGAGATTACCCGAAACCGACTATTACTACATAGATAAACCCGACCTCAGCGACACAAAGGGTGAGGAAAATGACCTCGCCTCGAACGGTTTTTATGCCGATGACCTGAAAAAAGCACCGTCAAATCTCAGTGATGTAACTGTCGAAATTCTGCACCAATGGGTGAGCGAGGTCGAAAGAATCGTTTCATTCGATGAAACAACGGGGCTTTTCAGGCTTGCAAGATATTCCGGCAGACCGATAGAAGCCGGTGACAGATACTTTTTGCAGAATGTTCTTGAGGGACTCGATAAACAGGGCGAGTGGTGCTTTGATTCAAAAGCCGATAAGATTTATTACATTCCCTTTGACGGCGAAACTGCGGAAAACCTCACGCTTTACGCCTCAACCGAAGCACTGCTGATGAACATTGAAAATTCATCCGGCATCACCTTTGAAAATATCAGATTTGCCGATACCGGTTGGGATTATTCAAACGATAAGTACCTCAATATGAATATCCACACACGCCTCAGGGATTACGAAACCTCGGCGGTGCAGGGTGCGGTCGATGTCTGCGGCGCGATTGATGTCATTTATTCCGACAATATCAATTTCAAAAACTGCGATTTTGAAAATCTCGGCGCAACGGCAATCCGCTATTTCACCGGCGCAAAGAACTGTACTGTCGACTCCTGCTATTTTAATAATATAGGCGCTAATGCGATTTATATCGGCGGCAGATTTTTCGTTGAGGAAAAACCCGATGAAGTCCGTGAAAATATTGCCGAAAATATTACCGTCAAAAACTGCGAAATCGAAAAATACGGCAGGCAGTTTTTCGGCGCCTGCGGCATAATCGTTACCTATTGCGACAATGCCGAAATCGTAAACAACGAAATCCACGACGGCTATTATACGGGCATTTCCGGCGGCTTTATGTGGCTGTTCGGCTATAACCCCACAGAAAACCTCAAAATCAAAAACAACCTCATTTACAATATCGGGCTTGATACGCTTTCCGACCTGGGCGGTATTTATATGCTCGGCGTTCAGAAGGGCACCGTTGTCAGCGGCAACGTCATTCATGACTGCACCTGCTACACCGGCGAAAGCGGTTATGCCGGCAACGGCTTATACCTCGACTCCGGCTGCGAGTTTATGACGATTGAAAATAACCTCGTCTTTAACTGCGCCACATCCTGCTTTAATACCACACTCAGCAAAAATAATATCATCAGAAATAATATCTTCGCGCTTTCGGGGCAGAGCATTGCCTGCCTCGGTGCCGAGGAGTTTGCAGCATTTACCGATTTAAACAATACCTATATCAATAACATTTTCCTTACAAATAACAAAGTGCCCGCAGTCGAAAACATAAATCATACCGGGCATTTCGGCGGCAGCGGCAATATTCTGTGGGATATGACTTACGGCGAGGAGCTTTATTTCACCATAGGCGCTTATACCGATGATGCCATTATCCGCCAAAATGCCGAAGCGCGCAATGTTCTCGGCTCTGCGGTTTTTGTAAACCCCGGCTTCAGCGATGCGCTTAATTACGATTTTGCACTTGATGAAAACTCCGCAGCGGTAAAGCTCGGCTTTAAGCCTTTCGATTATATCGCGGCAGGCACATTAAAGGGTACAAATGTCGGTCTTACACGCGAGGGCGGTTTATCGGCTTTCAATGCCGGTACAAAAGAGTACGCCAAAAGGCCTGCAACCGTGCCGTTCGGCGAAAAATTCAAACTCTTTTTCAACAATATAGGCGATTGGTTTAAGGACACATTTGCAAAGATTTTCAAGGTCAAAGAGCCGGAAATCAACGATGTTTATAAAACCGATTTTACGGCAAAAGAAAAGAGCGCAAACTCCGCCGAGCTTGCCGCGCTTATTGACAAAGTCAAGGAGCATACACCGTCATACAGAGTCGATGAAAGCCGCAAGCCCTTCGCAGACGATGCAAGAATTTCTGCAATCTACTTTGACGGCGAAAAATGCGAGGGCAAAGAAACCGAGGTGTTCGCGTATATCGGATTCCCCGAAAGTGCGAGTGTCGATAACCCCGTTCCCGCTATGGTGCTTGTCCACGGCGGCGGCGTTCACGCGCAGGCGGATTGGGTCCGGTATTGGGTGGACAGGGGATATGCCGCAATTTCGTTTGACGGCTTCGGTCAGCAGCCCAAGGTGGGCGAGTATTCCGAAGCGGGCGGCAATAATCCCGACTGGACCGTGCACGATAAAGCGCATTATACATTCAGCAATTTTGACGATGTCGATAAAGCTTACACAGAACAGTGGTTCTACCATTACCTTGCCGATATTGTGCTTTCCAATAATATCTTACGAGCCGACAGCAGAGTTATCCGCACGCAGATAGGCGTGTCCGGCATTTCGTGGGGCGGTCTTGTCACCACCGTTGCCGCCTGTTATGAT
>JAZUJG010000189.1:0-2965 GCA_045642645.1 Acutalibacteraceae bacterium
TCGGATAATTCGGTATTAATATCTTGGTACTCATCTATCAGTAAAACATCATAATGTTTTATTTCGGGCTTTTTATTTAAGAATTCTTTAATACACTCTTGTGCAGTTGTTTTTGTACCCAATGCGGAAAGAGCGGAATATGCAAAGCCGTGATAATTTGTAACAGTCGCATTTTTACATTTGATTTTGCTTTTTGCATCGATTTTCAGCAAACGGTTGTATGTTAAATATAATACACTTTTTGTGTCCGGCAAAACATCGCACAAGTATTGTAATGCGGTGGTTTTGCCGCTGCCGATACAGGCATCAACAGAAATGTTTGCTCCTGTCAATGCCGTATTTATAAACTCTGTTTGTTCGGTTGTAAGTGTAATATTTGACATTGTCTTCCTCCGTGTTTTATTGAGGTTTTCCGCTCTTACACCACTATCTCAAACTGCTGGTCCTCGGGTAAATCGACCACGGTGCAATCGTTGATATATGTGCACTCGGGCAGCACTATCATGGCGGCGAGCTTATCTTCATTTACGGGCAGAGGGGCGAGGTGCCATATTGCCGTATTTATAAGCACAAGGGTGTTTTTCGGCACAATAAATGCTTTGGAAAGATTGCCGACGGGCGTTCCTGCCGAGGCGGGAGCGCAGTGAATTATCATATCGTCATTCAGCGGAATAATAAGCTCGGGCGTGGTGGTGTGGTATTCCTGCTGCTTTATTTCATACTTCGCGGGTTTGTTTACGAGTATGGGCGAAAATGCGGCGTTGGTGTATGCGCCGGCGGTGAGGCGGTCGGGGAAAAAGCTGTGCAGCTCGCCTTTAAGGGCGTAGCCTGCCGGCTCTGTCATACTGTAAAAACGCCCGAAATCCCTGAAATTTTCCGCGCTGATTTTTTCTGCTTTTATTTTTAACATAATAATTGCCCCTTTCAAATTGTATGAAATTATTATACAACATTTTTCGGTAATTGCAACTGCGGTATAAATGTGTTAAAATATCCTTATCTTTCAATTGAGAGGGCAAAGCACAATGCAGACATTATCTTTTGAATTAAACGGCAATACCGCAAAAATCGGCATCAGCGGCAGGGTGGATTCGCAGAACGCCGCCGCCATTGAAGACGAAATAAACGAGTACCTCGGCAAAACCGCACATACCGAGGTTACGGTGGATTTTGACGGGCTCGAATATATTTCGAGCGCGGGGCTTCGTGTGCTGCTGCGGCTTCGCAAAAGCGAAAGCGGGCTTACGGTCATAAACGCCTCGGCAGAGGTGTTTGAAATACTTGATATGACGGGCTTTACCGATATGCTGCCCGTAAAAAAGGCTTACCGGAAAATATCGGTTGACGGCTGCACCAAAATCGGCAAGGGCGCAACGGGCGAGGTTTACAGAATAGATGACGATATCATAGCCAAGGTCTATTTTGAGGGTTACGCACTGCCCGAAATCCACCGCGAGCGCGAGCTTGCGCGCAAGGCGTTTGTGCTGGGCATACCCACGGCAATACCCTACGATGTGGTAAAGGTGGGCGTACGCTACGGCTCGGTGTTTGAGCTGCTTAAAGCAAAATCAATGGCGGAGCTTATCAGAACCGATGCAAATGAGGTCGGCAGGTACATTGACCTCTCGGTTGAACTTATGAAAAAGCTGCATTCGACCGCCGTGAACGAGGGCGATTTGCCGTCAGCCAAAAATACCGCGCTCAAAAATGCCGCATACCTCAAAACCCGTCTGCCTCGGGAGCTTGCCGAAAAATTCGGCAGTATGGTCGATGAGATACCCGAATCGCTCAATATGGTGCACGGCGACCTGCATATTAAAAATATGATGCTGCAAAACGGCGAGCTGATGCTTATTGATATGGATACTTTAAGCTGCGGCCACCCGATTTTTGAGCTTTGCGCAATGTTTGAAGCCTACTGCGGCTACAGCGAAATCGATAAGGAAAACACATTTCGATTTTTCGGCATAAAGCACGAAATCGCCGAGTATTTATGGCGCGAAACCCTGATCCGCTATTTCGGCACGAATGACGGCGGGCGGTTGGAGGAAATCGAAAACAAAATAAAACTTATGAGCTATGCCTCGCTTTACCGCTATTTTACCGATACCGACGAGCCGCTTGACGAAAACGCCGAGGCTTGCGTAAAGGCGTATATGCGGCACATTACCGAATTGCTCAATAAAGTAAACAGCTTTGTGTTTTAACCACAAAGCTGTTTTTCTCATTTTGTAAATTCGGGGCGCGAAGCGCCGGATTATTCAAGTTTTCAGTTTTCAGATTTCAGTTTTCAGAAACACGAAAAATCCGAACGAATTGTAGGGCGGGGCACACTGTGCCGCGCCCTACAATTCTTAATTCTTTATTTTGCTTTTTTCTTTCTGTCAAGCACAAGGCAGGCGCCTGCGCCGGCAGAGGTAAGTGCAAGCAGCATTACCAACAGAGCGGTATTTGATGCATCACTTGTGTCGGGTGAGGTCGGCTCGCCGAGTTTTGCAACATAGCCGCTGCCGCCCTCTGCTTTCCACTTTTCAAGGTCAGTGATTTCAACCTTTGCGGTCGCATCCTCAAAGTACTTGCCGCAGTCGCACTTGTAGTAATCCTTATAGCCTGCCGCATCCTTTGTGGCTGCCTTGCCGTTCTGCTTTACGAGCTTGTGCTCGTGTGCCGGCTCACCTGCTGCAATGCTGAAATCGTACATACTCGAGCCGCAGTATACGGAATCGTTATCGGAAACGTTAAACCATACGCAGTAGTCGCCTTCTTCGGTGGGAGCACCGTCAAGAAGCGTCATTGAGTAATCTTCACCGTATCTGTAAAATGGAGCTTCCAATTCGGGCTGCGGGTCGATGACCTCGCCGTTTTCATTGCGGACTATCGGAAGATCGAATTCAATTTCTTCGTTCGCTTTGAAGGGCTCGCCGTTGTTTATTTTATATTCATCGGCGGTCGGGAAATACACATA
>JAZUJG010000190.1:0-3632 GCA_045642645.1 Acutalibacteraceae bacterium
TTGTCTTCGTCTTCGGGCTGCTCTACGGTGCGCACACCGCGTTTTAAAAGAGTGTTTATGCGTTGTTCAAGCACCACGAGCGAAAACCGTTTTGTAACATAATCGTCTGCGCCCGACTCAAAGCCCATTATCTGGTCAAAATCCTGCGAGCGCGCCGAAACAAGTATTACGGGTATGCCGCTTGTTTCGCGTATTTTGCGGCAGACCTGCCAGCCGTCGATTTCGGGCATCATAATATCGAGCAGGGCGAGGTCAATATCGGGGTTGCACCTGAACGCAATAACTGCTTTTTCGCCGTCCTCGGCTTCAACAACGGTGTGACCGAGTTTTTTCAGGTGGTCGCCTATTAACTTTCTTATAAGCTGTTCATCATCGGCAATAAGTATTTGTGCCATTTCGGTAACTCCTTTCAGAGCAGTACTTCTTTCCCACGGGGCAGACCTGCATACATATTCCGCACACAACGCCCCTGCCTATGTGCTGATATGCCTTTTTCATATATTCGCTGCAAATTGCGGGGCTGAAAATATCCTCACGCCTCATACCCTCGCGGTAGCTTACGCCGAGTATGGCGCCGCTCGGGCAGGCGGCTTTGCATTTGTCGCATCCCACGCATAAATCCTCACACTTTTCGCGGTCGGGCATAAGCTCACAATCTGTAAACAATGTGCCGAGCCTTACGCGCGGACCGAAGTCGCGGTGCAGAAACAGACAGTTTCTGCCGATTGTACCCATATTTGCGCGGCAGGCTGCTTCCTTGTGCGAAAATTTGCCGTTAAAAGCCGTTGACGGCATACTCTGCGAGGCGGCAACAGTTATGTAGCGGTAGCCGCGCTGCTGCAGGAACAGACCGAGCTCCAAAAGAGTCATGTCTATAAATGCATTTACGGTGCGGTAGTGGTTAAAGTATGTGGGTGTGGGTGCGCCGTCGATTTCATCAATAATTGCATCCGAAAGCCGCACGGCTATACTTACGGCGTATTTAAGACCGCCTACGGAGCCGTCGGTTTCGCAAAATCCTACATCGCTGACACCTTTATTTAACAGGAATTCCCGTATTTCGTCGCGTATCATCTGTTCGTCCTCATCATTTCCATACAGCGAAGCACTTTTTTATTCATTTCGCGGCATTCGGCATAAAATGCGGCATATTTTTCTTTTTCGGTTATAAATCTCACCATATCGCGCGCTTCGTTGCCCATAAGCTCGCGCTTTGTAACTTCACCTGTAAGAAGCTCGGCGTTACCTGCGTTATCGTAAAGCGTTATGCCCGTAACCATCGAGATACTGTCCACGGTAAGCGTGCCTTTGTCGCCGATAATCTGCGAATATGTGCGGCTCTGACCGGTTTTGGAATATGTTACGGTAACGAGCTTGTCGCCGTATTTATAAGCGGCGCAGCCGGAGCCGTCGGCACCCGTCGGCAGAAAATACTGCACGGGCGTAATGCTTTCGGGCATACCGAAAATATCAACTATGGGGTAAACGCAGTAAATACCGAGGTCATTCAGCGCACCCGTTTTCATTTCCGGGTTAAATATATTCGGCAGTTCACCGCGCATAAGTGCGGGGTATTTTGAGGAAAGCTGCGAGTAGTCTATATGAGCCGAGGATATATTGCCGAGCCTTTTCACCGCGCTTTTAAGTGTATCGCGCGCAGCGGCGTGCATATACATAATCGCTTCAAAATATATGCAGCCGTTTCTGTCGGCAATATCGCAAAGCTCGCAAAATTCTGCGGCAGTTACGGTAATCGGCTTTTCGCAGATTACATTTTTGCCGGCAGCGAGCAGCGCCTTCGTCTGCGGGTAGTGCAGAGCATTCGGGCTTGCAATATATATAAAATCGCTGTCGCATTCAATAAGCTCATTAAAGTCTGTAAATACGCGCTTTGCACCGTTTTCGGCGGCAAATGCCTCGCCCTTTTCGCGAGTGCGCGAATAGACCGCATCAAGCTCAAGATTTTCGCAAAGCGCGGCGCCGTCGATAAACGAGGCGGTTATCCACGATGTGCCTATAACGGAATATTTCATCAGTTCTCCTTCTTCATTAAAACCGCAACGGTTTCCTTTGTCATTTTGCGTCTGAAAAATCCGAGAGTTTCGCAAAGGCGCTTGTGCGGCAGGCTGTCCCAATCGCTTTCGGGCGCGGCCTTTATGCCGTATTCACGCAGAATATCGCAGAAAAATGCGGCATTCTTTTTGAATTTTGCATAGTTCTTATTGCCGCTGTTCCAGCCGGTTTCGGCTACGGCGAGCCAGCGCGGAAAGCACATATATGCCATTCTTTCAAATGTGCGTACGTGCTCTGTCCATATAGGCGATTCCACGCCGCAAATGGCGTTTTTGCCGGTTTCGGTAAGACCGTGCAAAGCTTTCGGATTGTGGTTGTAAACCGCTTTGAGCGGATGCATACCGTAAGGGTAATCCGCATAATACGGCGTGAATTTTTCATAAATTACGGGGTTGCCTGCGTTTGCCCACTTTATTGTGGCATCGGTATTGTCCATCCAGAATGCCGCGGTCACACCGTCGGCATTTACATTGCCGCCGCGCAGAGCCTCGTTCCAGCAAATCACCTTTTTGCCTTTTGTGCGCAGGTAAGCAGCCATTTCGTTCACGATATAACCTTGAAGCTGCTCGGGGTCGGTAAAACCTAACTCGCGCATCTTTGCAAGGCAATCGGGGCATTTTTTCCAATGGTCCTTGGGTGCTTCATCGCCGCCTATGTGGAAATATTCACCCGTAAAGATTTCGCAAAGCTCGTCGGCAAGCTTTTTTAAAAAATCGAGAGTTTCAGCCTTGCCGCCGCAGAGAATATCGGAGAATACGCCGCCGGTGGTTTTCGCTTCAACCGTTTTGCCGCCGCACGAAAGCCGGGGGTATGCCGAAAGTATCGCCCCCGTGTGACCGGGCAAGTCGATTTCGGGTATTACGGTTATGCACTTTTTACGGCAGTATGCCACAATATCTTTAAGTTCTTCCTGCGAATAAAAATACGGACCGTACGGCTCATTTGTATCATTGTCAATATCAAAATGCGAGCCTTTGCGCGTGGCGGCAATCGCCATAAGCTCAGGGAAAACCTTTGACTCTATGCGGAAGCCCTGGTCATCGGAGAGGTGAAAATGAAAGTAATTGAATTTGAAAAGCTCGGCGGCGTCTATCATCTTTTTGATTTCACTTACCGTGAAAAAGTGACGGCACGAGTCTATCATAAAGCCGCGGTAGGCGTAATCGGGACTGTCGGTAACGGTAAGGTGCGGCAGTATGCCGCGGCAGTTCATAAGGAGTTGTTTAAGCGTGATTTCGCCCGCGTGGAAGCCGTTTTCACCGCCTGCGTAAATAGTGATGCCGCTTTCGGTCACGGTAAGGCGGTAGCCTTCGCCGGCAATTGAGCTGTCGCAGATTCTTTTTGCGGCGGGCGTATCTTTAAATTCAAAAACACCGTTCGAAAATTCAATTTGCTTCGGTTGCGGGCAGAGGTACACATGACCACTCCTTACATAATTATACACAATAACTATACTATTTTTATTTGTATTTGTCAACGCGTATAAAATGCACGGATTTTGATAGTTATGTGCATAATACAGAATAATTATACAATATTTGTTAATCTTTACATATTGC
>JAZUJG010000191.1:0-5313 GCA_045642645.1 Acutalibacteraceae bacterium
GCTCGATTCCCCTCATCTCCACCAAGGGAAAAATCCTGTAATCGTTGATATATAACGATTTCGGGGTTTTTTCTTTTTTTGTGCTGCGGTCAAAAATCTATATTAAATATACCACAAAAGAACGCTACTAGCAACAAACTAGTAACAATTTTTTTGAAATTTTCTGAAATTTTTTTAAAAAAACTGTTGACTTCTGTGGTACATTGTGGTACAATAAGTATGCAATCAAGAGGAAATAACAAAAACAAAGGAGAACACAACAATGACCGACAAAATGTATTTTGACTTTATCCGCAATGCAATAGCAACAGAAGGAACAAAGGTTGCCGACACCGCAAACAAAATTGCCCTTGAACAAGGGAAAATAACACAAGAACAGTATAGCAAAGCGGCGTGGATGATTGTTGAAGCGGTTCTTGGAGATTAAAAAACAAAGCCGAGGGCGGCGGCTAAACCGCCCGATAAAATGAAAGGAGAGATTAAGATGCCGCGCAGTGAATACATCAATGTCCGCGTTGACAGCGAAACGAAAGCAAAGCTCAAGGCAGCCGCAGAAGCCGAGAACAGAACGGTTACCAACTATGTTGAAAATCTCATTAAGAAAAATTTGGAGGGCAAGAAAATGAAAGCAACAGTTTATGTACTTACTGAGGAATCAGGAAACGAAATTTATACAACCGCGTATGCGTGGAATCTTGACGATTTGAAAAGCGATTATCTGAGCCGCAGAAGCCATCTCACCGAGCGCGAGCTTAATAACACTCGTTTCGCCGTGTTTGGATACGAAACCGAATACACTAACGCAGCGGGTGCGAAGGAAGCCTACGAGAAATTCGTTGATGAGGAGCTTGAGGAGCGCGGTTATATAGGTGATGCCGAATTCAGTTTCGACCCCGAAAAGCTCCACACAAGAATGTTTTCTTCAAATATTATTATATTTAACGAATTCGGACAGATGAGCAGCGTTCTTGATGATTTCTTTATCGCGGATACATCAATTTATGACGATGCGGATGACGCGATTCAGGATTACCTTGAAGAATTCACCGAGCAGGTCGGCGATTTCTTCGGCTTAACGAAGCAGCAGGTCGAAATCGCGCTTTGTGTGTGGATTGGAGTAATTAAGAATCATATCGAAAGGCAGTTTTGAAATAAGAAAATCCCCGTGAGCCGAAGCTCACGGGGTAAAAGTTAATCAATTAAAGATGAATAAATCCATCCGCGCTCGGTGAGTGTCCACTTGCCGAGCGTTTTTATTTTTCTGACAAGCTTGCCGGCGGCGATTTCATCAATGACCTCATAGCTCACGCCCGCGCCTTCACGGATGTTGGCAAGCTCAGTTATTGCTCCGCAGTTCGGACGAAGAACGCCGAGAAAATCCTCGCTTGTGTAACGGTGCTTGACCCGCTTGCAAGCTTTGCCGTTCCAATTTGTGTCGTAGGAATAAAAATAGCTTGTCGTGCCCACACCGTCAGCGATGGAAATGTGACCGGCACCGCCGCCCACACCCTTGCCGAATACACAAATGTCGCCGCGCTGCGGGATAAAATCGGGAGTGTTTGCGATTTTATCAAATTTGGCGGTCATTGAGCTGTGGCCATCCCATTCAGGGTCATTAAATCTTTCAAAATAAACGCGAGCATTGCCCCACGACCCTGCCCTGATGCCGAAACAGTCGCGCAGATAAAATTTTATAAGGTCAACGCACTGCACACCCGCCGCACCGTCATAGTCAATGGCCGTTCCCTTGTAGCGGTTAAAGAATTCAGCTTTCGTCAGCATCCTCATCGCTCCCTTCATCGGTGATGTCGATTTCGTCAATTTTTTTGTTGACAAATTCCAACAACATATTCCACACGGCACTTATCCCTGCCGCCACTGCCGAAATCAGCACGGCAAGCAGGGCTTTTTTCAGCATCCTCGCATCAGTAACGCCGAAAATCGCATCAATGCCGAACGCGGAAATAAAAGCTTGCATAAAAGTCTTTAATGCGCGAATGATAACATCGCGGTAGTTGATTTTTCTCATTTCGTTCCTCCAATCAGGTGAGCACGCAAAGCTTCTTTTGCCTTTTGCATCTGCTCAATGTTGTTTCCGTCAATCCCGTGGTCAAGCAGAGCAAGAAGAGCCATCTGCGTGACCTTGTTCGCTTCGGCAAGTTCCTCAAATCGGTTGCCGCCTTCGTCAAGCCTTGCCTCAACAGCCTTCATCCGCGTTTCAAGTTCGTCAAGTCGGGCGTTTTGCTTTTCATTCGGTGCTTTCACTGCCTTAAATGCGTTTATGATTTTTTCGCAGGCATTCGCAATCAGAACAACAGCGGCGAGCGCTGCGGCAACACAGCTCCACACCTCTGCCGGGCTTAACTTATCCATCGGTGCTCACCTCCGCGAAATAGTTGCCGACAAGCTGAGATGGCAAGAAGAATAACCTCGTGCCTTCGGGGGTGTCTTGTCTGATGCAAAGATAAAGCTTGCCGCTTTCTGCATAGAACAAGCCTTGTCTATAGGTTAATCCGACATCGGCGGTGATGGGGTTGCCTTTTGTTCCGAGTTCTGAGGGGGCTGAGATTAAGCCCCACAAAGTAGGCGCGACATCGGGTGTCCACGCGGGGTTGGCGGCAATGGCAGTGAGCGCCTTGTAGAGTTTGCCGTTGTGTTGCACCTTATAGCCCTCGGCGTAGGAGCTTTCGCCGCTCCATTTGGGGAATAAAACCACCATTTCATTCGCTGATTCATCGGGCACGGTCTGAGCTGACTGCTCAATCAGTTGTCTGAATTTATAAGCTTCTTGCCTCGTCATAAGCTACCTCCCATTATGATGTCGAGGAGTTCTTCGGCGCTTGGCTCTTCTTCAGCCGGGGTTTCTTCGGGCAAATCACAGTCTATCCACACATCAGGGTTGCGGGTGTCGATTGAGGTGGTCACCGTCTGCCCATCTGTGATTCCTCTACCCTCGTCTGCGACAAGGCGAACCACAGAAGAAAGCACTCTATCCTCACCATCGAAGGGCGACAAGCTAATGCCGCCACCTGTGTATAAGTTAATTTTATTCAACGGGAATCACCTCCCCGGTTTCTGAATTTCTGAAAATAACGCTCGCGGTGCTCGGTGCTCCCCATGGCATGTTCGCTGTTATGTTTGCGGGGATTTCGGTATAATTGGATGCGGATACATACATGGTTACCGTCAGATTTCTTGCGTTGCTCAAGTTGAATGTGTTTCGGCTTAATACCGAGGTTGGATTAACAGCATAGCCAACGCTTCCGACGACTACCTCGGTCAAATTGGTACAATTGCGGAATCCAAGATACGATTGAAATAAATTTGTAATTTTAGGGGCGTGTAAGGTTCTAAGTTTACTGCACCCGTCGAAAATCGTATCAGCTGACATGTTCGTTAATTCAGGCATTGAAATTGTCTCAAGCTCAGTCGCGCCCGAGAACATGCTCGCTCTTATGACATCATAAGGTAGCTCGGTATTTTTTGTGTACCCTTGATTGCCTTGAGTGTAGAAGATTTGCTCACCTCCGCTGTGGTAGCCGTCAATTAATTCCTCCACCGCCGCGGGCAAATTCGCAAACGAATCTCCCGTTTTATTGTTCGCCGCAGTAATTAAGCCGTCAACGACAGCCTTCTGAGCGTTAATTCTGCTTTCAATTGTGTCAGGCATCTGTGCCACCTCCTATTCCAAGTGAGCCGTCAAGCCCGTCAAGGGCAGTGCCCACGCCGATGAGCGCGGTCTCAAGCGCATTCACTCGCTGTTTGATTTCGGTGTCGTCATAGGGAGCGGGAATGGTCGGAGCGCCGCTCAGATAAGCATACGGGAGCTTGTTATTTTCGTTAATAACATTTTGCTTTTCGGCCGTTCCCCATTCGGCCGTGCCGCCTTCGATGACCACGCCGAGCACCTTTCCGGCATCTTCGGGTGTGATATCGGGCAGGCCGCCCCCGCCGCCAATAGGCTCACCGTTGAAAGTAACCTTGTTGTTTTGCCCGCCAAGCTTGTCAAGGGTGCTCTTGTTGTCGTGAGTGTGTCGGGCGGCAGTGTTTTTTGCTATGTTTTGCAAAATCGAATCGCTGATGTCGGCAGAGGGGTTGCCATTTGCGGGAACGCCCGGCTCAAAGCTGCCGCGAAGCAGCGCCGAGCGCCCTATGACATTGCCGTCATCGTCAAAAGCTTGAAGCTGAAAGGTTATCAGAGGGGCGCGGGTCACCTCTTTGCCAATCCGCGTGATGTAAACGCCGTTTTCAGTCGGTGCGATTTCAGATTGAAAAACCGTGCCGCCAACCGAAAAGGCAACATTAAACGCCGCCGCGTTTGTCAGCTCTTCGGGCGGCAAAACCACAAGCTGTGTTGCGTTGTGCTCGCCGAGGATGCCGAGCTTGTAGCCGCAAGCGGGGTTTGTTAAGTCAACTTCAACCGTGCGGAAGTATTCCAAATTAATCACCTCAATTGTTAAATTCGTTGATAAGGGTCAAGTCGTAAATCGACAAGCTCAGAGAATTTGCAAGCGTGCCGTCATTTGTCTTGGGCAGCGGCGTTGAAATCGTGGTAACATCGTCAGCCGAGATGTCAGCGGGAGCCTTGCCCGCATCAATAGCGGCATCAATGACCGCCGCAACATTTGCAAGCACCGCCTCGATTAAGTCTTTGAGCAGTCGCGGGTCAACATTTCGTTCCGCGCTCACAGCGGGTAAGGTCAAACCGAGCGAAAGGTCTTGGTTTAAGTAGTTCGCCGCCTGCTGTAAGTCGTTGAGCAGTGCCGCCGAGCACCGCGTGATTTCATCGGGTAAAATCGGCATAAATTCCGCGTCAATGACCGCAACATTGACGGTTGCGGTGTAGCCGCCGTCTGCTGTCGTGAGCGTTATTGTAGTTATGCCGGGGCGCCGCCCCGTGACAACTCCATTGCTGACTGTTGCAATCTGAGTGTCGGCAGAAACGGCGCTGACCGTCTGCTCTTCGGCGTTGGCGGGGATGACAGAATAAACGAGCGCAGCCGTGCCGTTGAAACGCACATTCAAGTCGGCGTTTGCGCTCAGCCCCGTCACCTTTTGCGGCACAAGCAGAGTGCCGCTGAGTAACTGCTTCTTTCCGTTCTGCGCTTCAACTTCCAAAGTCCACAAATACGCCCCGCCCGAAGTAAGCGCCGCATCCGTGCCGGTGCCGTTGATCTGGGACAGGGCGGTCTGCAGCTTGGAGTAGTTCTGCTGGTCAGCCATGGTGAACTTTTCGCCGTTGGCGTTGGCGATCTCGCCGGAATGGACCTTGGCGGCGAATTCGGCGATCTTCTGCTGCTGGGCCACATAGAA
>JAZUJG010000192.1:0-5808 GCA_045642645.1 Acutalibacteraceae bacterium
CTGCCGGGTGTAAGCGGTCCGAGTCTGTTGAGCACTGCCTGACCGATTTTTTTCTGCTCGCCGGAAATATCGTAAAGCAGAATCTGCGTGCCGCCCGTAACATTGTGTGCCGCGGTTGCGTTGGTGTGAATTGCAAGGTGAACATCCGCACCGAAGGCGTTGCTTTCCGCCACACGCTCGTACATATCGTCATTGTAGGTGCATTTCACATCAAAACCGTTATTTTTAAGATATGCAACACAAGCCTTTGCTATAAGATGGCACTGCTCCTTTTCGTTGGTGCCGCCGGTGGCATAGAGGTTTGCATACTGATTACTCGGTGAAACATATATTTTTTCAGCCATTACCGTCACTCTCCTTTTCATTTAAACGCACATCACATTCCGTGCAGTAGGTCATAGCCCTGTCGCTGTCGCTGAAACCCTCAGTGGTGGGGTCGGTCAGCACGCCTATAAACGCAAGTATATCTATAAGCAAACCGAACACGCCGATTACTTCGCTCTGGGATATACCGGGTACGACATCAAACAGCGCAAGCACATGGTATATAAACCCCACTGCAAGAGCGCATACGCCCGTAATGAATGTTTTGTTTTTAAGTCTTGCTTTTATATTTATTTTCACATTATCCACCCTTACATACTATGCTTTTACAAAGATTTTTCCATCAGTCGCGGGCAGAAAACTCCATTTCTGAAACGCGCTCGCTGACTGATTTCATCTTTTCGTCAAGCACCTTAATATTGCTTTCCGCCTTATACATTCTTTCTATAAGATTGTTGTGCCTGTCGACCTTGGCTTCAAGCTGTGAGATACGGTAATTTGAAAGCTTGGTGTTCACCGCAATTCCGACCACCGCGCCAATACCGCTGCCCGCAAGCGAAAGAAGTGCGCATATTATTTCGTTACTCATACTGCACCTCACTTTGAATATTTCTTATACATAGCCGCAAGATACTTTGAGTACACTCCGTACTTGCTTCTTGCGGTCTGATTACGTGTGAACTCCGATTCGGTCATAATGCCCGAATACCCCGTAAGACGGCAGAATTCGGAATAAGATGTGGGCGTCGACTGTTCGGTACTGCTGCTTTTACTTGATTTTGACGAACTTGATTTAGAAGATGACGAACCGCCCGAAGCTGACGAAGCATTGAGCTTGGCGAGCGCAAGTGAATACTCGCGGTCCTTGTTCTGCTGCTCGCGCAGAGCTTCGCTCTGTTTGAAAGCCGCTTCCCTTTCGGCTTTCGCCTTTTGGAATTCAAATTCGCGCTGCTTCTGCTCGCGGTCAAGTCTGTCGCTTTCGACCTTATAATTATAATCCCGCTCGTCCTGCTCGCGATTGAGTCTGTCGGTATCCACCTTTAAATTATAGTCGCGGTCATTCTCCCACGAATTAAGTTCATTTACGAACATCTTATACTCATCATCGGTCATAGCCGATATCTTTTTGAAAAGATAATCCCCCTCGTTGTAATAGGATTTAAGGCTTTCGAGATACTTTTTGTAGTCATCGCCGTCAAGCTCGCGCAAAAGCTCAATATCCTCAATAAAGCCCTCGCCCTCATCCTTATACGCCTGGAATGCGCGGTCATACAGTTTAAGCGCCACATCGTTGAGCCCGCTTAAATACTCATCGTAAGCCTCGCTGCCCGCAGTTGCGGCGTATGAATTTGCATAGCCGCCGGTAAGAGCACTCGCCTGCCCGACGGTATCCATCATAGCCTTTTTACCGTTTTGCACATATTGGTCGCGATACTGTCTGTAAAGCGGGTCGGCATTCATATTGTAAGTGAATTTATCGCGATTCACCACATTGCCGAGCAGCTCATTGATTTTTTCGGAATATTTGCCTTTATACTCGGCAGGCTTTAATTTTTCCCATTCGGAAAGTTTTTGTTCCGCCGATTTCAGTTCCGCGCTTTTTTCGTATTGCGGGCGTTCGGTAAAGCTTACGCCCAGACTCGACAGCGTAGCGGAATCGGCAACACCGCTTGCCGAAAGTCCCGCCCTGCGCTGATATTCCTTAACTGCCGCCTGAGTTGAAGCGCCGTATGAGCCGTCCACCGAAATATCGTAACCCTTGTTATAAAGAGTTTTCTGTAATTTTTTAACATCTGCTCCCTTGGAGCCGTAAGATAAATTCCCTGCCATTACATTCCTCCGTTCATCCAGAAACCGTTTATATAAATTGCCACACCCTCGGAAAGATTTGTATCAGAAAATACGGTAAGAGCACCTGTTGAAGTCACATGCCCCACCACCCTTGCCGTTAATGTGTTGTTGGCAGCCGCGTTTATTACGGTAAGTACCGACGGGCGCGGCGTGCCGAATGTTCCGAGCTGTATTATATCGTCAGGCTGCATACCGTTGGTAACCACCAATCTGCCGCTTACAAACACCATACCGAGACATTTATAGTATTTAAGCTGCACACTTGACTGCGAAACACAGGATGCCGGCGTAAACGCAGGCGGTGTATCCGGCACAATATCACCGAGTACATTCAAATCGTAGCAAACCTTGAGTTCATTATCTCGCTCGGAATAGCCGCCGAACGCCGCCCCCATACCGCCGTTCCGTATATTAAACGGCACATAAGCGCTTGACAGTATTCTGCTGATAGTGAACGGACGGGAGGTAAATGTATCGGTTATAGAAACATCCACAATATATGAAGTTGTAATATCGCCGAAACCGCTGAGAACAAGTGTTGTGGCGGCGGCATAGGTTGCTTCGGTACCCTCGTCTTCGCCGGATTTTCGGTGCTTTATTTTCAAAGTGACGGTATTCTGCGAGTTTACCGAAACATAATTCAGAATAAGTCTGAGTTTTGCGTAGGTGCCGGCATTGTTTTCGGTGCCGTCGGAATTGCAGCGGGTAAGCGATGTAATGCTCACACTCGGCGCAACATAGTTGTAAACCGATATATTCTGCGTATAAGCACGCACCATATTGCGGCTATCGGTGAGTTTTACAAACACCTCGACCGTTCCGGCTGTATTCAATGAAAATGTTGCGGGAAGTGCAGTTTTGGTTATACCCCCAACGCTTACACTTACGGATTTAAGTGTTGCGCCATATTTCATTGAAACATTCTGCGTTGCTACTTTGAGCACGCTTTTACCCTTTACATAGCCGATTATTCCCGAAGGCAGTGCGCCGACATCCGAAAGACTTATGCTGAAATCGGGTATAAAATCATTTGTATCCGGCGCTACTACCCTCAAAGTATCTGTTGCCTTACCCACAAGAGTTGTACCCTTGCGGGTTTCAAGCGTTACGGTCACGCTAAACGCTGCAGAGGTTGTGAAAGAATTAAACCACGACGCAGGTATGGAAAAGCTCGCCGAGGTAACACCTGCGGCTGCACTTACCGAGCCGGAATGAGAGCCTGCGCTGTATTTGACAATGTGCGAAAATGTGCTTGATTTTACGGTTATCGACACCGTAACGCTCTCGCCGGGATTCACTCTTGAAGCGGAAAGTGTAAAACTTGATGCACGCGGAATATCGGTGCATTTGTACGAAACACTCACAGAGCCGCCTTGCAGGTCCGCACCGCCTATGGTAAAACTGCCCGCAATTGAAAGATTGAGCGCACCCTCGGCATTATGGCTGACATTTCCCGTCCACGAAGCAAGCACGGCAGTCGCACCGTTACGGGTATCTACGGTGATATTGCCGCTTACTCTGCTCACACCGCCTACGGAAAGCGACACCGTGTTATCGCTTGCATAAAGGTTATATGCCGATGCTGAATAGCCGTCATTGCGTTTAAGCTTCATAGCAACCGTTACATTTGAAGTATTATTCACAACGCTTTGCGAGTTCTGCGTCACTTCAAGCCAAAGGTCATATTTGCCACCCGTAGTACCCGTACAGGTACCGTAATACTTAGTTGCCACTGTTCCACCTCACCTCAAGTCCGTTTTCGGTTACATCAAATACGAAATAACCGTCTGTACTGTTGCCCAGGCGCAGATAATCAAGCACCTCGGCACGCGTAATATAAAGGTTTGTACCGGATATATATGCGACCTCAACATCACCCTGCCTGAACGAAAGACGGTCATTGGTAAAACGCGCTTTTATGTTGCTGTCGTTTCTGCCGATTTCTATGCCGTAAACACCGCTTTCAAGTTCGCCGCGGCGAATATATACATCCAATTCCGAAACATAGTCACTGACGCTGCCGCCGAGAGTTGATAAATCCTCGGATATGAGCGCGAGAGATGTATTGAAGTTTTCGGTCACACTGTTCACCGTCTGTGTAACGGTTGACGACAGCCGTTCTTCAAGCTCCGCCAAATCGTTTTTGGATGAAAACGCACTTTCAATCCGTGAAGTTACCGAATCCGCCTGTACGGCGAATTCGGCGTTTACATTCTGCCTGAATGTTTCAAGCTCGGTTTCGACAGCATCGGTGTTTTCGGCATTTAAGAGTATTGCATCATCGTGCAGAGCAAGGCGCGTTTCGGCACTGCTTTTAAATGCGCCGAAGTCGGACTGCGCCGTATATTGCGAAGAAACGGTTGAAAGAATTTCGCTTTCGCTCTCGGTTATTGCAGAGGTGTATTCGCGCTCTATATCGGTTGCCGTGCGTATAATATCGTTTTTCAGTTCGACAAAGCGCGCAAAGCTCTTTTCTTTGAGCTTTTTCACAAAAGCCGCCTGCGAATCGCTTTGCGCTTTTGCTTCGTCAAACCGCGAGGTCAATTCACGCACATCTTCGCGCGAAAGTGCCACTGCAAGTGCTTCATTAAGCTCGAACAGATAGTTTTTAAGCTGCGTGAATTTTTCATTGAGCGAATTACCGTCGGATGTTATATCAGGCACATTTACATTCAAGTCATACATTCAATTCACCGCCCGTTTCAAGCTTTGCGCCTATGCTCATAAGCCGCACCACACCCGTACCGCTGAATTTAAGGCGTATATGGTCACATCTGTGAGCGCTTACCGGAACATATACCGAGCCGGTTTTTGTAAATTTGTGAGTGTATTTTTCAAGCCACTCGCCGCTGCTGTCGTATTCAAAAAAGATGTTAACAGTCGCTCCGGCTTCGCCCGTAAATCTGAATGTAAAGCCCGTATAATACTTACTCTGCGGAAACGAAAGTCCCCACGCACCCGTCTGTGCCGACCACTCAAAATCCTGCTCTTCGTTATATCCCGCAAGCTCCGCGGTAAAGTTACCGTACATATTCTCGCCGTCGGCAAGGTAAAGGCGCTTGGTTTCGCCGTTGTCGGCAACAAAATAGAGGTTGCAGTTGTGGGTGGCAAACTCTTTCACATCTGTGTTATCCTCCTTATGCCACAGGCGTTTTTCGGTATCGTAAACGAAAAGATGGCGAACGCCGTTCTTGTCTGACATACAGATATAAAGCTTATCGCGCAGAGCGCCGCTGACGGCATTTGTGTAATATTCATTTCCGAGTTCTTTGGAAATATTTACGGGAATCCCGCCCTCGTATGAGCACACGCCGTTAGGGGATTTGTAATAAAGGCTCTCGTTCACGCAAACGAGTGAGCGTTCACTCCCCTTCTGCACACCGCGCAGATACGAGCAAAGCACCGTAAACGGCGGATTTGAGCCGTAGATTTTATGTACGCAGTTTTCTTTAAAAAACAGCACATATCCCCTGAACGGTATAGCTCCGGTAAACTCACCGTCAGAACCGACCGATGCCGCGTAGCTGTCGGTGGAAATGCCCATAAAGCAGTTCCAATTCTTTGCATCGCCGAGCTTACTCGCATAAATCTCGTTGTTTTCGGATGAGCAGCCCCACAGTCTGTTGCCGCTTT
>JAZUJG010000193.1:0-2788 GCA_045642645.1 Acutalibacteraceae bacterium
GGTGGAGGAATCTAGGCGCGCGGTAATGCACACTCTGTGCGATGTTATGCACTTTACACCCTTTGATATAACCGAAGGCTGATATGAAAAGAGTAGTTTTTATAGGTACCATAGGCTGCGGCAAAACCACGCTCGGTCAGGCTATTCACGGTGATGAAATCCATTATAAAAAAACGCAGGCGGACGAAATAATCGGCAGGGAAATACTCGATTTACCGGGCGAATTTCTTGAAAGGGTTGACAGACGCGGTGCGCTTATGATGAGCACAATGGATGCCGAAGTAATAGTGTTTATAGAATCCGCAACCGAAGAAAGAGCAATGTTCCCGCCCGAATATGCAGGCTCGTTTGCGAAAGAGGTCATAGGCGTTATTACGAAAATCGACCTTGCAGCCGAGGAACAGATAGAAAATGCGGAAAAAAGGCTGCGGCTCGCAGGTGCGCGTAAGCTTTTCCGCGTAAGCAGCATCACGGGCAGCGGACTGAAAGAACTTGTTGATTATTTAAGCGGTGATTGATATGGAAAAACGACCTGATTTTGAATATTGCGACAGTTTTGTTGCGCGTTTTGAAGAAGTGATCGAGCATCCCGTGAAAAGCGGAGGGCCGTATTACACGGGCGTGGATCTCGGCACGGCGTGTGTTGTTATGGCGGTGCTTGACAAAAACGGTCAGCCCGTTGCAGGCACTTACCAATACGCCGATGTGGTGCGCGACGGTATGGTGGTTGACTATATAGGCGCAATCAATATTGTGCGCGCTATGAAAGAGAAGTTGGAGCAGCAGCTCGGTGAGGAGCTTGTTTACGCGGCGGCGGCAATCCCGCCGGGAACAGACAGCCTTGACGGCGGCGCGGTGCGCAATGTGGTGGAATCGGCCGGCTTTGAGGTCACGAATATGAGTGATGAATCCACCGCGGCAAATAACCTTCTGAATCTTGAAAACGGCGCGATAGTCGATATAGGCGGCGGTACAACGGGCATTACGGTACTGCGCGGCGGCGAGGTCGCTTATACTGACGATGAAGCCACGGGAGGCACGCATCTTTCACTTGTGATAGCCGGCTCATACCACGAGCCGTTTGAAAAAGCCGAGCAATATAAGCGCGATGTGAATAATCACCGCGAGCTTATGCCCGTAGTAAGACCCGTTTTTGAAAAAATCGCGGTAATTATTGCGGATGTTCTCAATGAATACAAAAAAGAAACAGGGGAAACCGTGGATACATTGGTGCTTGCAGGCGGTACAAGCTGCTTTACGGGCATTGAAAAAGAAATCGAAAGACTTACGGGCATTCCCTGCTATAAACCGAAAAATCCGCTTTTCGTTACACCGCTCGGCATTGCGCTGAGCTGCGAGGGCGCCGAATAAAAGGAGGAATTTACTATGATGATATGCAAAGTAGTCGGTCACGTATGGGCGACTAAAAAGGAAGAAAGCCTTGAGGGCAAAAAGCTTATGGTTGTCATTCAGTGCGATGCTCACGGCGAAGCCGAAGCGGGCGAAACCTTTGTAGCGGCTGACCTTGTGTGCGCCGGCATAGGCGACCGCGTGCTTGTGGTAAACGGCAGTACCGCGCGCAAGGCTCTCGGCGGTGACAGTGTTCCGATTGATGCGGCTATTGTAGGCGTAATAGATTCCGTAGAGCTTGACAGAGCAAAGTTTACATTTTAAAAATTAAATATTCGGAGGGAATGGTAATGAAGGTTTACGAAGGTGCCGTACTTACGGTTGACAGTAATGACAGTGTTGCGAAATTCCTTGTTGAAGACGGCGGCAAAATAGTTTTTGTCGGCAATGAGATTCCCGAAAAATACAAAAATGCGGAAAAAGTCGATCTCGGCAGCGGATGCCTTATTCCCGCATTTGTGGACACACACCAGCATTTTGCAAGCTTTGCGGTGTTCAATTCCGGGCTTAATGTTATGAATGCCGAATCCAATGCCGAAATACTCGAAGTGTCGCGCGAGTACATAAAGAAAAACCCCGATGTTAAAACGGTCATCGCATTCGGCGCTTCGCCGTACTCGGTTACGGACGGCGTAATCGTTTCGCGCGAGCAGCTTGACTCCGTCTGCCCCGACAAGCCCATGTTCGTCGCCAAATATGACGGCCACGCGGCAATAGTGAATACAGTCCTTTTAAATAAACTTAATGATAAACTCAAGGTTCTGCGCGGCTACCACCCCGACACGGGCGAAATGAATCAGGAAGCATTCTTTGTGGTGTCGAGCTATGTTACCAACAGCATAAATATCCCCGAGCTTGTTGCATCTATGCAGAAAGCGGTCGATTACGAAGCCTCAAACGGCATAGGTATGATCCACACGGTTTCAGGCATCGGCTTCCCGATGAATATGGATATTTCACTTGAAAAGTGGTTCGGCAGAAGCCTTGAAAACGGCTTCCAGCTTCGCGTGTTCTCGCAGACTATGGATACAAAGCTCGCAATAAAACGCGGCTTTCCGCGCATAGGCGGCTGCTTTGCCTGCGCGCTTGACGGCTGCTTCGGCTCCGAGGATGCCGCTATGAATGAGGATTACGAGGGTGCCGAGGGTAACGGCGTGCTGTATTACACCGATGAAAAGGTCACGGCATTTATGAAAGAAGCCAACCGCGCCGGCTTGCAGATAGAGGTACACGCCATAGGCGACCGAGCCTTTGACCAGGCAACAAGGTGCCTTAAAGCCGCGCTTGACAATTATCCGCGCAAAAATCACCGTCACACCATTATTCACGATTGCCTGCCCACCGATGAGGGCGTTGCGATTTGTAAAGAGTACAATAT
>JAZUJG010000194.1:0-15324 GCA_045642645.1 Acutalibacteraceae bacterium
GGTTGCCGATACTCAAAGCGATTCAAACAAGGTTTACGATGTTGTGATTCACAACGGAGACGCCGATGACTGGGCGGAGCTTCCGGATGACAGACGCGTTTCCGCAACGGATGAACTTGTGCTTTACTACCACGGCGAATACGAAGAACCCACCGAAGCCGAAACCGAGCCTGTAACCGAAGCCGATGAAAACGGTGATGAGATTGCGGATGCCGATACGGAGCAAAACGGTGCGGATGAAGAAAATCAGGAATAAACAAAAAAACACTTGACAAAGCGGGGTATACCTGCTATTATATCAAAGCAATAAAGCAGAACATTCCGTTCTCACCAAACGAGCGTATTGTTTGGTCAATAGTTTTGATTACACTTTTTGTGTTGCGTTTTCAAGGCTCGAACGGAATTCTGTTCGAGCTTTAATTTATTTTCGGAGGTGCTTAGGTATCAGCAAGGAATGGCAAATCAACGAAGAAATCAGAGATAAAGAAGTCCGCGTTATTTCCGCAACCGGCGAGCAGATCGGCGTAATGTCATCTAAAGAAGCTCTCTCGATTGCCGAAAAGGCAAATCTTGATCTCGTCAAGATTTCTCCGAATGCAAATCCGCCGGTCTGCAAGGTTATGGATTACGGTAAGTTCCGTTTTGAGCAGGCCAAACGCGAGAAGGAAGCAAAGAAGAATCAAAAAATCGTTGAAATCAAGGAAATTCGCTTATCTCTGAATATCGACACAGGCGATTTCAACACCAAAGCCAACCATGCCAACCGCTTCTTGAGCGACGGCAACAAGGTCAAGGTGTCGATTCGTTTCAGAGGCAGAGAAATGGCACATACCGACAACGGTCTTGTCATTATGCAGCGTTTTGCCGATGCCTGTGCAGAGCTCGGCTCCATTGAAAAGCCCGCAAAGCTTGAGGGGCGTTCCATGCTTATGTTCCTTGTTCCCAAAGCATCTAAGTGATAATTTAAGGAGGATACTATTATGCCTAAGATCAAAACTCATTCCGGCGCTAAGAAGCGTTTCAAAATGTCCAAGAACGGCAAGCCCATGCGCGGCCATGCTTACAAGTCACACATCCTTACCAAAAAGACCACCAAGCGTAAAAGAGGTCTGCGCAAGGTCAACGTCGCTGACGTTACCAATCAGAAGCAGATCAAACGTCTTATTCCTTACAAATAATTAACGGTAAACGGAGGTAACTTACAATGGCTCGTATTAAAGGCGCGATTATGACTCGCAAAAGAAGAAATAAAGTTCTCAGACTCGCTAAAGGCTACTACGGCTCAAAGAGCAAACTTTTCAAGACCGCCAAGCAGGCAGTTATGAAGAGCGGCAACTATGCTTACATCGGCCGTAAACAGAAAAAGAGAGATTTCCGCCGTCTTTGGATCACCAGAATTTCGGCAGCTTGCAAGCTCAACGGCATCAATTATTCACAGTTCATCAACGGCCTTAAAAAGGCAGGCATCGAACTCAACAGAAAGATGCTCTCCGAAATCGCTATCGCCGATCCCGAAGGCTTTGCAGCTCTCGTAGAGAAGGCAAAAGCAGCTCTTTAATTCAGAATTTTAACGCCCGGTCATTTTTGATCGGGCGTAAAGTGTTTTTTTATGGCAGGCAATATCGGCATTATCGGTGCCGTTATGTCGCGGAGTTGATTTTATGGAGTATATTACAAGTAAGGCAAATGAAAGGGTGAAGCACGCAGTAAAACTGCGCGATTCTTCCTCGGCGCGCAAGGGCGAGGGCTTGTTCTTTATAGAGGGTGCAAGGCTTTGCGCCGATGCCGCGATTACCGGCGTTGAGGTGACGGAATTTTTTGCAACCGAAGCCGCGCGCGAAAAATACAGTGAGTTCGTTGCCGTAATAGAAAAGACGGCTGAACGCAACTTTACCGTGTCCGATGATGTGGCGGAAAAACTATCCGACACAAAAAACGGGCAGGGTGTTTTCTGCGTGTGTAAAATGCTTGACAAAATTGCAAATATAGGTAAAATAAAATATAGTGGAAAATATGTGGCATTGGACAATGTTTCCAACCCCGCTAACTTCGGCGCCATAGTGCGTACTGCCGAGGCTGTGGGGCTTGACGGCGTTATTGTCAGCGGCGGGTGCGATATTTACAATCCCAAGGCACAGCGCGCCTCCATGGGCTCACTTTTCCGTTTGAATGTTGTTGAGAGTGACGACCTCGCGGCATTTATGGCAGAGCTTCGCAAAAACGGTATGAAGGTTTATGCCTCCGTTCCCGACCGCGATGCTCCCAAAATCACAGAAACGGATATGTCCGGCGGCACCGTCTGCATTATAGGCAACGAGGGCAGCGGCATTTCCGCAAGCGTGGCGGCATCAGCCGATTCGCCCGTTACCATTCCCATGGGCGGCAGGGCTGAGTCACTAAATGCAGCCGCCGCGGCATCCATAATTATTTGGGAAATGATGAGATGAGTATTTGCCCCGCTGAATACTGGATATGGCTGCAGACCGCACTCGGCGCAGGTGCCCGGGTCGACGAATTGCTTGCATATTTCGGTGATCCCGAAAAACTTTATAACGCAGGGTCTTCGGAATGGCGGCTTTCCGGTTTGCTTACCGCCCGAAAAATCGAGGCACTTAAAAGCACAAGTCCGTCACAGACGGCTGCTGTTTTTAATGAATGCCGCAAAAAAGGCTATAATATCATCACACCGGGTAGTGAGTATTACCCCGAAAGGCTTCTGAGCCTTGCCGATATGCCATTGGTGCTTTATGCCGCAGGCGATGCCTCGGCTTTAAAGGATACACTTTCAATCGGCATTGTCGGCACGCGCGGTGCAAGCTCATACGGTATTGAAACCGCGCAGAAGCTTTCATTCGCACTTGCCTCGTGCGGCGTTACCGTCATAAGCGGCGGCGCGCTCGGTATCGACAGCGAGGCACACGCCGGTGCAATGCTCGCAAAGGGCAGAACGGTCGCGGTACTCGGCTGCGGTCTTTCTGTGGATTATCTCAAAGAAAATGCCGCTTTGCGGCGTGCGATTGCGCGCCACGGCGCAGTTGTTTCCGAGTATCAGCCGTTTATGAGTGCGACACGCACCACATTCCCCATACGCAACCGCATTATTTCCGGTATGTCACTCGGTATTGTGGTGGTTGAGGCGGGTGTTAAAAGCGGCTCGCTTATTACGGCGGACCGTGCTCTTGAGCAGGGCAGGGATGTATTCGCCGTGCCGGGTGATATTGTCAGGTCGTCGTTCGGCGGCACAAATCACCTTATACAAAACGGTGCAAAGCCCGTTTTCGGCGCAGAAGATATTTTGAACGAATACGAATACCGCTACGCCGAGCTTATTGATTTTGAAAAAATAAAACCTTTGACCGAATTGCCTTATACCGATTATCGCCATTCGGCTAAAAAAACAGCCAAACCCGAAAATGCAAAAAACGGCAGCAGCCCTGCCGAAAAGGTGCAGAAGGAGTCTGCACCGCAATCCGCAAAAGAACAACCGCCCGTAAGGCGCGATTTGAGCGATGAGGTTTCCGAAGATGCCGTAAATGTCTATGCCGTACTCGGCTCGGAGCCTACTCATATAGACGATATCGTAAGAAAATCGGGCTTGAAAATGAATGTTGTTCTGCGTTCGCTCACCGAGCTTGAAATCGCCGGTGCAGTCGAACTCAAAAGCGGCAAAAATTATGTAATAATCTGACGGAGTATTTCGCAGAAGGAGAGACTCGAACTCTCGCGCTTTTTAAAAATTATGTAATCTGCTAAGGGATCAATCCCGAAGAATTGACAGACGAAAGGATGAAGCCAATGTCAAAGCTTGTTATTGTTGAGTCACCGGCAAAAGCAAAAACAATAAAAAAATATCTCGGTAAGGACTACGATGTTACCGCATCTATGGGCCATATCAGAGATTTACCGGCGGCAAAGCTCAGTGTTGATGTTAAAAACGATTTTGCACCGAAATATTCAATAATCAAAGGGAAGGAGAAACTCGTTAAAGAACTTAAGGAAAAGGTCGAAAAGAGCGAGTGCGTTTACCTCGCAACCGACCCGGACCGCGAGGGTGAAGCAATTTCATGGCATCTTTCAACGGTTCTCGGCCTTGACCTTAACGAGAAGAACAGAGTAAAATTCAACGAAATCAACGAAACCAGCGTTAAGCGCGGCATAGCAAACCCCGAGGTTGTAGATATGGGGCTTGTTGATGCACAGCAGGCACGCCGTATTCTTGACAGACTTGTAGGTTACAGACTCAGCCCCTTTATTTCACAGAAAATCAGACGCGGACTTTCCGCAGGCAGAGTGCAGAGTGTTGCCGTTCGCCTTATAGTTGACCGCGACGAAGAAATTGCAAAATTCGTGCCCGAGGAGTATTGGAGCATAGATGCCAAATTTTCAAGCGGCAGAAAGACTTTTTCGGCTGCACTTACCGATGATGAAAACGGCAAAGTCAAAATTGAAAACAAAGAGCAGTGCGACAAGTATATGAATCGCCTTGACGGTGCCGATTATGTTGCCGATACCGTCAAAAAGGGTACGCGCAAAAAGCAGCCTGCTCCGCCATTCATTACTTCATCAATGCAGCAGGAAGCTTCAAGAAAACTCAATTTCCAGGCGCAGAAGACTATGAAACTGGCGCAGGAGCTTTACGAAGGCGTTGAGGTCGCAGGCTTCGGCTCAACAGGTCTTATTACTTATATGAGAACCGACTCTCTGAGAATTTCCGAGGAAGCCAGAGCCGCCGCCAATTCATTTATCGAAGCGGAATACGGCGCAAAATATCTTCCCGAAAAGCCGCGCTACTTTAAAACAAGAGCCGGCGCACAGGACGGTCACGAAGCTATCAGACCGACCAATGTTGCCATTACTCCGGCAAAGGCGAAATCGAGCCTTACCGCCGACCAGTATAAGCTTTATAACCTCATCTGGTGCAGATATGTCGCAAGCCTTATGGCAGCCTGCGTTCAGGATACCGTAAAAGCCGAAATCAAGGCTACACGCCCGGGTGAAAGCGGTTACTGCATCTTCTCGGCAAGCGGATATTCCGTTAAATTTGACGGCTTTACCGCACTTTATGAAGAATCTACCGATGACGATAAGGCGGAAAACAACATTCCCGAAATCAAAGAGGGCGAAGCGGTAAAACTCAAAGAGCTTAAAGATAACCAGCATTTTACTCAGCCGCCGTCACATTTCACCGAAGCTTCACTTATCAAAACTCTTGAAGAAACGGGTGTCGGCAGACCGAGTACTTATGCTTCAATAGTCAGCACGATTATCAAGCGCGAATATGTCAAGCGTGAGGGTAAGCTCCTTAAAGCGACCGAGCTCGGCTGTGCTACCACAAGCCTGCTTAAAGAGCGCTTCCAGAAGATAGTAAACACCAAGTTCACCGCTTCTATGGAAACAAAGCTTGATGAAATCGACGAGGGCACCTGCAATTATGTCGAAATGCTTCACGAATTTTATGATGAGCTTGAAGCGGCTATTTCAAAGGCGAAAACAGAAATGCAGGGTCAGAAAATTCAGCTTGCCGAGGATATTACCGATGTCAAGTGCGATATATGCGGCAGAAATATGGTTATTAAAACCGGTCGTTTCGGTAAATTCCTTGCCTGCCCCGGTTATCCGGAGTGCAAATCCACAAAACCGCTTGTTGAAGAAACCAATGCGACCTGCCCCGTTTGCGGCGGCAAGGTCATAGGCAAAAAATCAAAACGCGGCTACCAGTTCTACGGCTGCAGCAATTACCCCGAGTGCAATTTTATGACCTGGGATAAGCCCACCGGTGAAAATTGCCCTAAGTGCGGCAAATCACTCTTTAAGGGCAAAGGCGGTATGATCACCTGCTGCAATACCGAGTGCGGATATTCATTTAAAGCGCCGCGCAAAAATGCTAAAAAATCTCGTGAGGAAGAATGAGTACTGATATTAAAAGCGCCGTTGTAATCGGCGGCGGTCTTGCAGGTGTCGAGGCGGCACACCAGCTTTCAAAGCGCGGCGTAAAGGTTACGCTTTACGAGATGAAGCCGCAGCGCTTTTCGCCCGCACACAAAACCGAAAAGCTCGCGGAGCTTGTCTGCTCAAATTCACTTAAAGCGGAACGGCTTGCATCGGCGGCGGGGCTTCTCAAAGCCGAAATGCGGATGTTCGATTCCGTTTGCTTAAAGGCGGCGGATTTGTCAAAGGTGCCGGCAGGCGGCGCGCTTGCCGTTGACCGCGACAAGTTTTCGGCATATATAACCGAAGCAATCGAAAATGATGAAAATATCACGATAGTTCGTGAAGAGGTAACGAAAATTCCCGAAAGCGGTACTGTGATTATCGCCGCAGGCCCGCTGATGTCAGATGCGCTTTCAGCCGAGGTCGCCGCACTTTGCGGCAAGGGTTTCCTTGCGTTTTACGATGCCGCGGCGCCCATAGTCACCGCCGACAGCATTGATATGAGCGAAGCTTTCACGCAGTCGCGCTACGATCGCGGCGGCGAGGATGACTACATAAACTGCCCGCTCAATAAAGAGCAGTACGAGGAATTTTACGATGCGCTCATAAACGCCGAAAGTGCCGAGCTTCACAGCTTCGATAAAAAGAAGGATGTCTACGAGGGTTGTATGCCTATTGAGGTGCTCGCTTCACGCGGGCGCGATGCCATGCGTTACGGCCCGTTAAAGCCCGTGGGGCTTACAAATCCCAATACGGGGCACAGACCGTGGGCAAACCTTCAGCTTCGCAAGGAGAATAAAGATGGCACTATGTATAACCTCGTCGGTTTTCAGACGAATCTGAAATTTGCCGAGCAGAAGCGCGTTTTCTCAATGTTCCCCGCGCTTAAAAATGCCGAATTTGTGCGTTACGGCGTAATGCACCGCAATACATTTTTAAATTCCCCGGGCTTGCTTGCAAGCGATTTCAGCGTAAAGAAAGAGCCGCGCATATATTTTGCAGGGCAGATTACCGGTGTTGAGGGTTATATGGAGTCCGCTTCATCGGGGATTCTTGCCGGCTATAATGCTGCAAGGCGACTTTTCGGTGAAGAACCGATAGAACTCCCGAAAATAACAATGCTCGGTGCTCTTTCGCAGTATGTTGCCGATGAAAGCGTAAAAAACTTTCAACCAATGGGGGCGGCTTTCGGAATTATCGACCCGCTCGATGAAAAAATAAGAGATAAAAGCGAAAGATACGAAAAGCTCGCTTTACGAAGCCTTGAATATCTTAAAAGCATATCACTGTAACAGAGGGTGTATTAAATGGAACTCGCAGATTTTGAAGCGAAAATTAAATATACATTCAAAAACAGGCAGCTGCTTCAAATGGCGCTTACACATTCGTCTTACGCCAATGAAAACAGATTGCCATACGATAACGAGCGCCTTGAATTTTTAGGTGATTCCGTGCTCGGCTTCGTTACCGCCGAGTATCTGTTCAGCGAGTACAAAACACGCCCCGAGGGCGAGCTTACAAAGTTAAGGTCTGCGGTCGTATGCGAAAAATCTCTTTTCCGCTTTGCCGAAAAAATCTCGCTCGGCGATTTCATACTTATGGGCAAGGGCGAGGAGCATACCGGCGGCAGAAACAGGCCGTCCGTTGTTTCCGATGCGTTTGAAGCGGTTATTGCCGCAATTTACCTTGACGGCGGCATTGAATGCGCCGCACCGTATATACTCGGCTTTATTAAAGAAGCCGTAAAGCGCGAAGCGAGCTTTAAGGATAATAAATCGCTTCTGCAGGAGGAAATACAGAAAATCAAGGGCAACACCCTCACTTACGAAGAAGTCGGCGAAAAAGGTCCCGACCACGATAAAGTCTTTATTTTCAATGTTCTTTTGAACGGCGAAATAATCGGCAGCGGCGAGGGTAAAAGCAAAAAGGAAGCCGAGCAGGCGGCAGCAGGCGCGGCACTTTTGAATTTACAGAATGAAACACGCTAATATATCGCTTTTCGTGCCGCATGCGGGCTGCCCGCATCAGTGCTCGTTCTGTAATCAGAAAACGATTTCCGGCTCGGTAACTCCGCTTACCGCGGAGCAAACCGTAAAAACTCTTACAGAGGCGGCACAAAGCGGTCTGAATCCCGAAAATACCGAAATCGCGTTTTTCGGCGGCAGTTTTACCGCGATTGAGCGCGATTATATGATAAGCCTGCTGGAAGCGGCGCACCCGTTTATAGAAAACGGCACATTCTGCGGCATAAGGGTTTCCACACGCCCCGATGCAATAAGTGCAGATATTCTCGAGATACTGAAAAAATACGGAGTTACTTCGGTCGAACTCGGTGCGCAGAGTACCGATGATGCCGTTCTCACACTCAATAACCGCGGGCATTCGCGGGCGGATATTTTCAGCGCCGCCGCACTCATAAAAGAGGCGGGCATTTCGCTCGGCTTGCAGATGATGACGGGATTGTATGGCGATACGCCCGGAAAGTGCGTAAAAACCGCAGAGGATATCATTTCGATGCGCCCCGATACAGTTCGCATTTACCCAACAATAACGCTTGGGGGTACATACCTTGCCGAACTTTACCGTGCGGGTAAATATGCGCCGCAAACACTTGATGAAGCCACAGACCTTTGTGCAGTGCTTCTTAAAATGTTTCACGATGAAAATATAACCGTTATCCGCCTCGGGCTTCATTCGGGCGGTAATGTGGATGAGGGCTATGTTGCAGGGCCGTACCATCCCGCTTTCGGCGAACTGTGCGACTCAAAAATATACCTTGAAGAAGCAAAAAAGCTTCTTATTGAAAAATACGGCGAACGGCACACCGATGTGTGCTCGCTTACAAAAACTTCCGCGCCGACACTTTATGTGAATGACCGCGAAATATCCAAAATGATAGGTCAGAAGCGCTCGAATCTTGCGGCACTTGCGCGTGTGGGCTTTGATGTCACTGTTAAATGTGACGCTTCACTCAAAAAATACGAAATCAATTTGGCGTAACACGCCTGAAACGGAGAAATCTCAATGTATCTTAAAGCAATAGAAATGCAGGGCTTCAAATCCTTCCCGGATAAGACCGTTCTGAATTTCGGAAAGGGCATAACTGCGGTTGTCGGTCCCAACGGCAGCGGCAAAAGTAATCTTTCCGATGCTATGCGCTGGGTGCTCGGTGAGCAGTCCACCAAAAATCTGCGCGGCTCGAAAATGGAGGATGTCATTTTCAGCGGTACGGATCAGCGCCGTGCGGTCGGCTTTGCCGAGGTTACCTTAAAGCTCGACAATTCCGACGGTGCTCTCAATAATCCCGAAAAGAATGTCAGCGTAACAAGGCGCTATTTCCGTTCGGGCGAAAGTGAATATAAAATAAATAACGAGCCTGCAAGGCTTAAGGATATACACGAGCTGTTTATGGATACCGGTCTCGGCAGAGACGGCTACTCCATGGTCAGTCAGGGCAAAATCGAAACGCTTATTTCCGGCAAATCCGAGGATCGCCGCGATATGCTTGAAGAAGCGGCGGGTATTTCTCATTACAGGTACCGCCGTACCGAAGCCACCCGCAGACTTGACCAGGCAGAAGAAAATCTTTTAAGACTGCGCGATATTCTTACCGAGCTTGAATCGCGCGTGGGACCTTTGAAGATTCAAAGCGAAAAGGCACAGAAATTCCTCGAATACGCAAGCGAAAAGAAAGAACTTGAAATAGGCCTTTGGCTTCACACCATTGAAAAAACCAAGGAGAATCTGCGCGACCACGAAAAGAAACTCACCATAGCCGAAGCGCAGTATGCCGAGGTTTGCAAAACTCTTGAAGAAATCACCGCAAAAATCGAAGCCGCCTTTGAAGACGGGCAGAAGATCAATGTAAATATTGATGAAATTCGCCGCGCCTGCGCTCAGCTTGATGAGCAGGCAGCGGCACTTGACGGCAGAATTGCCGTTGAAGAAAACACCATTCTCCACAATAACACCACCATAGAACGCATCGAGCGCGAAAAAACCGAAGAAACCGACAGTGATTCCGAGGTCTTTGCGCAAATCGAAGCGGCTCGTGCGGCAATAGAAAAACTCACAGCCGAAATAGAAGAAAAGAAAGCGGAACTTGAAGCATTTTCGGGCGAGCTTGATGTTCTTACCGATGAAACGGGCAAGAGCGCACAGCGCAGCCTTGAACTCAGTGAAAAAATCTCTGCGGTATCACTGCAGATAGCCGATAACCGCGTAACCGTTTCCACAGCGGACAGCTCCGTTGAGGAAATCAACAACCGCATTAAAGCAATTGACGAGACCACCGCTAACCGCGCACCGATTCTTGAAGCACTCAAAGCCGAAAAGGCGGCATCCGAAGCGGAGCTTGCACAAATCGCGGAGCGTTCTGCAGAGCTCAATAACTCACTCGCGGGTATTGAACTGCTTGCAAAAAAGCGCCTTGAAAAGTTAGAGGAACTCAAAAAAGAGCAGACGGATATAACCAATATCCTCAACGCCAAGCAGTCACGTATGCAGGTCCTTTCCGACCTCGAAAAGAATATGGAGGGCTACCAGGGCAGCGTTAAGGCGGTTATGCGCGAGGTGCGCCACGGCGTATTAAAGGGCATACACGCACCCGTTTCGCAGATAATAAATGTTAAAGAAAAATATGCGCTTGCCGTTGAAACGGCTCTCGGCGCACAGATTCAGAATATAATCACCGATACCGAAAACGATGCGAAAAAGGCAATCGGTTTCCTTAAAGAGAGCAACGCCGGCAGAGCCACATTCCTGCCGCTTACCTCAATCAAAGGCAAACTGCTCGAGGAAAAGAACCTTGATGACTGTTACGGCTACATAAACCTTGCAAGCGAGCTTGTGGAGTATGACCGTAAGTATAAGGATATTATTGAGTCCCTGCTCGGCAGAACGGTAGTTGCCGAGGATCTTGATGCGGCAATAGCCATTGCCAAGAAGTATTCCTACCGCTTTAAGATAGTCACGCTCGACGGTCAGGTAGTGAACGCCGGCGGCTCCATGACGGGCGGCGCAAAGCTTCACAATGCAGGTATTCTCAGTCGCGGCAACGAGCTTGAAAAACTCAAAGCCGAGTGCGACTCTCTTGCTGAAAAGCTTAAACTTAAATCAAACGATGTGCTTCTTCAGCAGGAAAACTGCTCCGGCGTAAATGCCGAGCTTGAAGGCTGCAAGGCGGAAATTGCTTCACTTGCCGAGGATAAAATTCGATCCGAGGGTGTGAAAGCACTTAAAGAGGGGCAGTATAATACCATCGCCGCCGCTCAGGCGGAAACCGACAGCGAGCGCGCTTCACTTACCGAAAGAATTGCCCAAATCAAAGATGGCGCCGCATCCGCGCAGGCTCTGCTTGCAGAACTGCAAAAAACACTTGAAGAATACGAGAGTGAAGCCGCACTTTTAACGGGTGACCGCGAAACACTCACCGCCAAGCGCGAGGAGCTTACCGCCAAGGCTGCCGAAATCAACCTTGTTATTGCTACTGCTCGCAAGGAGATAGAGGATAAGCAGGAAGAAACCGCAAGACTTGAAAGCAGAAGCACAAGCCATAAGGATAAGCTTACCCAGCTCGACAGTGAAATTGCAGAAATAAAACTCCGCAACGAAGAAATCGAGAAGACCATAGCCATTCTTAAATCCGAAGCGGAGCAGTTAAGGAAAAATAACGATGAATCGCGCGAAAAAATCGCGGCTCTTACCGCACAGCGTGAGCAGCTTGACCGCGAAAGCACCGAGCTGCGCGCCGCCGAACGCGAAAAGACCGAGGAGCGCGAAAAAATCGGCGGCGAAAAGGCAAGACTTGCCGAACGCCGCGACAATATGGAAAAAGAGTTTGAGAATATTTCAAACAAACTTTACGATGAATATGAGCTTACGCGCCGTGAGGCTGAAGAACTCAATATTGTTATTGAGAATGTTACGGAGGCTTCAAAACGCCTTAACGAACTCAAAGGCAAAATAAGAGCACTCGGCAATGTAAATGTCAGCGCAATCGAGGAGTATAAAGAGGTTTCCGAGCGTTACAGCTTTATGCATACGCAGGTCAGCGATGTAGAAAAATCAAAAGCCGAGCTCATTAAACTCATAAATGAACTTACGGGTAAAATGGGTGTTCAGTTCAAAGAGCAGTTCGATAAAATCAATTTCCGCTTCGGGCAGACTTTCTCCGAGCTTTTCGGCGGCGGCAAGGCTTCGCTTGTGCTCACCGATGAAAATGATGTACTCGAATGCGATATTGATATCAAGGTACAGCCGCCGGGTAAAAATGTACAGAATATCTCACTGCTTTCGGGCGGTGAAAAGGGACTTTCAGCAATCGCTTTGCTGTTCTCAATACTCAAAGTCAATCCCTGCCCGTTCTGTATTTTTGACGAGGTGGAAGCCGCGCTCGACGATGTGAACGTTGCAAGGTATGCAAGCTATGTCCGCAGCATTACCGACAATACACAATTCATTCTCATCACTCACCGCCGCGGCACCATGGAGGAAGCCGATATGCTCTACGGCGTTACCATGCAGGAAAAAGGCGTGTCCAAACTGCTTGAACTTAAGACCGCCGAAATGGCGAGCAAATTCGATTTGAACTGATCTTGCACGCATCTTGCGGTTTTGTTCGACCATATATACATAAAAAGGAGTTATAATCTTGGGCGTATTCAAAAAAATAAACTTTGGTCTTCGTAAAACCAGAAATAATATGTCGGGTGCTATCGACAATGTGCTTGACAGCTACACCTCCATTGATGAGGAGCTTTTCGATGAGCTTGAAGAAGCACTCGTTATGGGCGATGTGGGTGTTACCACAGCCGCCGAAATCACCACGCGCCTCAATGACCGCGTGCGCAAAAAAGGTCTTAAAGATCCCGCACAGGTCAAAAGCGAAATAAAGGAAATAGTTGCCGAAATGCTCGAGGGCGGCGAGGATATGGGGCTTATCACCATTCCGTCGGTCATTCTCGTTATAGGCGTAAACGGCGTGGGCAAAACCACCACCATCGGCAAAATGGCTGCTATGTATAAGGCAGAGGGCAAGAAGGTCGTGCTTGCCGCCGCCGATACCTTCCGCGCCGCCGCAATCGACCAGCTCGATGTCTGGGCGGAGCGCGCAGGCGTTGATATCATAAAGCATAAAGAGGGCGCAGACCCCGCAGCCGTAATATTCGATACCATTTCCGCCGCCAAGGCTCGCGGAACGGATATTATTATATGCGACACCGCCGGCAGACTTCACAACAAGAAGAATCTTATGGAGGAGCTTGCCAAAATCTACCGCGTAATAGACCGTGAACTGCCTTATTCCGACCGCGAGGTGCTTCTGGTGCTTGATGCCACTACGGGGCAGAATGCAGTCAATCAGGCGCGCGAATTTGCAAAAATTGCGGAAATCACAGGAATTATTCTTACAAAGCTTGACGGTACTGCACGCGGCGGCGTTGTGCTTTCCATTAAAAATGACCTTAAGGTGCCCGTTAAATTCGTCGGCGTGGGCGAGGGTATAGACGATTTGCAGCCTTTTAACCCCAAGGCATTTGCCGAAGGACTTTTCGAGGCTTTGCCCGAGGATTACGAGGAAGACGATATCGACCTTTCAAAAATCCGTGAAGATATCCCCGTTACCGATGATGCCGCCGATGATGAAAAGGCGGAGCTTGCCAAAGCCGTAGGCGAACTGTTTGAAGCGATGGGCGAAATCGCCGCAGACGAGCAGGCTGAAACGGCAGAGGCCGCCGAAGAAGAGACTGTCGCGGATGATGCGGCAGATGCCGTTTGCGAAGCCGAAGAAGCGGAAGAAATCGAAGAACCCGCTGCAGAGGTTGAAGAAGTGCAGCCCGATGATGCCGTTTCATTTGAAACTGCAGAGCCCGAAACGGTTGAAGAAATCCCCGAGCCCGTAATCGAAACCGACGAGGTTGAAGCGGAAGCCGTTGAAGCAGAAGCGGAAGTTGTCGAGGACGAAAAAGAGCCCGAAGCACCTGCCGCACCTGCAGCTGCTTCCGAGCCCGTAAAAGAAAAAGAGGAGCCCAAAAAGAAAAAGGGCTTCTTCGGGAGGTTCTTCAGATAATGAGCGACAAGGTTTTTCTTATAGCCACCCACAATATGAAAAAACGCGAGGAGCTTTACAGAATTCTTTCACCCTTGGGTATTGATGTCAAAACCGCCGAGCAGGCGGGTGTTGCCATCACCGATGTTGAGGAAACGGGCGAAACCTTTTACGAGAACGCCTACCTCAAAGCCAAAAGCGGCTGCGATGAAAGCGGTATGATTTGCGTAGCTGATGATTCCGGACTTTGTGTCGATTACCTCGCTTTTGCGCCCGGCGTATATTCCGCGCGTTTCGCAGGCGGCCACGGCGATGACGAGAAAAATATGCAGAAGCTTCTGAAGCTTATGAACGATGTTCCCGTTGAGGAGCGCAAGGCTCGCTATGTCAGCGTTGTGTGCTGCGTTTTCCCCAATGGCGATGTTATTTCCGCACGCGGTGAGTGCGAGGGTTTCATAGGCTTTGAAAAACGCGGCGACGGCGGCTTCGGCTACGACCCCGTGTTTATGATAGGCGAAAAAAGTATGGCTGAAATGTCCGCCGGGGAAAAGGTTGAAATCAGTCATCGCGGCAATGCGCTGCGCCTGCTTTGCGATAAGCTGCGCGAATATTATTCCTCAAAATAAACGGTTATTACCGTTCCCGCATCAAGTGAATCCACATTTATACCGACGCCTTGTGCGTCGGTTGTTTTTGTTTGCAAAAAAGGTGTTTCTGCAAATTTTATTATTTCATCAATTTTTAATTCCTCGCATATTTTATCATCGTTTACAAAAGCCATAATACAGTTTTTGCAAAACTCCGCCGCGTCGGTTCCGATGGAATCTTTCGGCAAAACAATATCAAGTGCCGTAATTCTGTTCTTTTTATCCTTGCCGAGCCGTATCATTATATCGTGCCCGTCAATGTGAAAAAACTTTGTGTATTTATCATTTTCGGCAATAAATCCGCTTATGCTCACTGCGTAATCCTCGTTGTAAATTTCCGTCCTTTCGCAAAAAGCATTAAGGTCATTACCGTGTTTTTGCACGGTGCAACCGCTTATTGTCAATAACAGAATAATAATGGCGAAAATGTTATGTTTTTTCAATTTAATACCCCCAAAATTAACATTTATGTAACAATTTAAAATATCTGTATAGTATAATATTCCTTATATTATAAGTCGTATTATAGGTTAATTATATATATGAAATCGGATTGATGATTTATGAAGAAAAACATTAAAAAAATACTTTGTATTATATGTGCGTGTGCAGTATTGTTTTCCGCTTTTTCAACTGCGGTTTTCGCTGCATACCCGTCGGGCATTACCGCCGAAAATTCCGCTGCGGCTCTTAAGGGGA
>JAZUJG010000195.1:0-3683 GCA_045642645.1 Acutalibacteraceae bacterium
GCTTCTGTCGCCCGTGCCGACTTGCGAACGGCGTTCATCGGCAATTTCGGCGCTCTGCTTTTCGCGCTCCTCGGCAAGAAGGCGCGAGCGCAGGACTTTGAGCGCTTTATCTTTATTTTTATACTGACTGCGTTCATCCTGGCACTCAACGACCGTACCCGTAGGCAGATGCGTTATGCGTATGGCGGATGAGGTTTTATTGACCTTCTGACCGCCCGCGCCGGAGGAACGGTAGGTATCTATCTGTAAATCGGCGGGGTCGAGTTCAAAATCAACCTCCTCCGCCTCCGGCAGAACGGCAACGGTAACTGTGGAGGTGTGAATTCTGCCGCCCGTTTCGGTTTCGGGCACGCGCTGAACTCTGTGCACGCCGCTTTCAAACTTGAAGCGCGAATAAGCACCCTCGCCGTCTATCATAAAGCTGATTTCCTTTATGCCGCCGAGCCCCGTTTCGTTTATATTGAGTATCTCGGGGCGCCAGCCGCGCGCTTCGGAATACATTGAGTACATACGGTACAGCGAATTTGCGAACAGTGCCGCTTCCTCGCCGCCTGCACCCGCACGGATTTCGACAATAACATTTTTGTCGTCATTGGGGTCGCGCGGCAAAAGCAGAATTTTAAGCTCACCGAGCAGACTTTCTTTTTTTATTTCGCTTTCCTCAATTTCAAGTTCAAGCAGCTCGCGCATCTCTTTATCCGGATGCTCCGAAAGCAAGAGCCTTGCCGCCTCGCCGTCATCCGCCGCCTTTTTATATGCGCGGTAGGTTTCGGTCACGGGAGTGAGGGCTTTAAGTTCCTTCATAAGCGATTGATAAAGCTCCCGGTCGGCTATAACATCAGGCAAAAAAAGCTGCTCGCTGACTTTATTGAAACGGTTTTCTATCTGTTGGAGTTTTTCAAGCATCGGTTTCTTCCCTTATGACCTTTCGTATATTCTTTTCGGCTTTTACTCTGGGAATCATAAACTCCCTGCCGCAGCCGCGGCAGCGCAGACGAAAGTCCATTCCCGAGCGCAGAACATCAAATTCCTTTGCGCCGCAGGGATGAGTTTTTTTCATTTCAAGTATATCACCGACACGAATATCCACCTTGCCGCCCCCTTATATTTCGCAGTAATCTATTCAGAGGGATATTATAGCACACTTTTACATAAAATTAAAGAGTAAATACAAATTTATGGAAAAGGTGATATATATGAAGTCATATCTTCCCGAAGGATACTTACTGAACACACGAGAAAACGCGATAAACACATCCTGCTATGAAAAACTGCATGATGCGGCTTTAAGAAACGACCACCTTGAAGCACGCGCCGTATTCTGCGACGGCGAGCACAATCTGCACGTGGATTTTACGGGAGTACACGGCATTATTCCGCGAACGGAATGTGCGCTCGGCATAGCGGAGGGCACCACACGCGACATTGCAATTATTGCGCGTGTGAACAAGCCCGTAAGATTCACCGTTACGCATTTCGGCGTAACGGACGGCAAACCCGTAGCCTACCTGAGCCGCCGCGCCGTACAGGAGGATTATATAAAAAACCGTTTGACAGCCCTCATACCCGGTGATGTGATACCCGCAAGAGTAACGCACCTTGAAAATTTCGGCGCATTCTGCGATATAGGCTGCGGCATAAATGCGCTCTTACCGATAGACAACATCTCTGTTTCGCGCATACCGCACCCGAACGCGCGATTTTCGGTGGGCGACGATATAAGGGTGATTATAAAATCATTTGACGGTGACGGCAGAGTGACACTTTCGCACAAAGAGCTTTTGGGTACCTGGGCGGAAAATGCGGCACAGTTCAGCCCAGGCGAAACGGTAAGCGGAATTATAAGAAGCGTGGAGAATTACGGTGTATTCGTGGAGCTCACGCCGAATCTTGCAGGTCTTGCCGAATACACGCCGAATGTGAGCGAGGGCATGAACGCGAGCGTATACATAAAAAGCATTATTCCCGAAAAAATGAAGTTCAAGCTTATTATAGTTGACTCGTTTGAAGCGGATTATCCGCCTGCGGAATTTTCGTATTTTACGGATGCGGACCACATTTCGCGCTTCAGGTACTCCCCTGTTTCGTCTGTGCGTGAAATCGAAACGGTATTTAACGATTAAATTTTCATTCGCTATTGAAGAAAAGAAAGCTGTATTGTATAATGGCAGTGTAATACACCTGAAAGGAGTGTGTCATTATGCAATACAGCAATTTTGAATGTAACGGCAAAAATGTTTCAAAGCTCGGTTTCGGTCTTATGAGACTGCCGAAGCTCGAAAAAGACAGCGAAAAAATCGACCGTGCGGAAGCCGCAAGGCTTGTTGACCTTGCTTATAAAAACGGCGTTAATTACTTTGACACCGCTTATTTTTACCACGACGGCGAATCGGAGCTTTTTGTTAAGGAAGCCCTTTCACGCTACCCGCGCGAGTCGTTTTTCCTTGCAACAAAGATGCCCGGCGGCTGCTTAAAAGAGGGCCAAACTCCCGATTTTCTGTTCAACGACCAGCGCGGCAAATGCGGTGTTGACTATTTTGATTTTTACCTGCTGCACGCGGTAAGTGACGATAATTATAAATATTTTGAGGAAAGCGGCGCTTACGAATACCTTACCGAGCGCAAAAAGGAAGGCAAAATCAAAAAGCTCGGCTTTTCGTACCACGGCAGCTTTGAATTCTTTAAAAAGGTGCTTGATGCGCACGAATGGGATTTTGTACAGCTGCAGCTTAATTACTACGATTGGAACGATTCCGGCGCAAAGGCTTTTTACGAGGAGCTTGAAAAGCGCGGTATTCCCTGCATAGTTATGGAGCCCGTACGCGGAGGCTCGCTGCACAAGCTCAATGACGAAGCAAGAGCGGTATTCTCAGAACTCGGAGATGCTACGCCCGCATCGTATGCACTGCGCTATGTTGCACAGTTAAAAAATGTGATAGTTGTACTCAGCGGTATGTCAACATTTGAGCAGGTCGAGGACAATATAAACACATTTAACGAGTGCAAGCCACTCACCGCAGAGGAAAGCGCGGCTGTCGAAAAAGCCGCCCTTCTGTTCAGAAAGAATTTTGCGATCCCCTGCACCGCCTGCAAATACTGTGTTGCCACCTGTCCCGGCGGCGTTGCCATACCGGACTGCTTTGCGGCATTCAATAAATACAACGCAACAAGGGATATTGCCGATTTCAACGCGGCATACGGCGAAATAAACGAAGCGGCTCGCGCCGCAAGCTGCCTTGACTGCAAGGCGTGCATAGAACGTTGTCCGCAGGGTATTGATATACCCAAGCAGCTCCGCAGAATTGCCGAGCTTGCCGAAAAATGAGGTGGAATATGAAAAAAATCGCAATCCCGATAATATGCCTGCTTGTTATTACAGCTTTGTTCTGCTCGTGCTCGCATAAAGGTGAAATTACGGATGTGCTGAGGACGGCAAAAGCCGTACTTATAAACGGCGAAGAAATTGATACCGTGGAAGCGAAAATGGGTGCTTTCCGGGGCAAGCAAGGGGCGAAAATAGAATTTATTTTTGATGAGCCGCACAAAGTCAACACCGTGTATATTGTAGAGAAAACCGCAACGGTGCGGCAGTTCAATATCTATGCGAAGGTCGACGGCAAAGACACCCTCGTTTACACCGACAAGCTTATAGCGGCACAGAATCTGCAATTTGATACGGTAAC
>JAZUJG010000196.1:0-2982 GCA_045642645.1 Acutalibacteraceae bacterium
TAATCGCAATAGCAATATTCTTTGCGGTTTCGTATCTTGTTAAGGCAACTGTCGCCCACCCGATTCTTAAAGCGATAAATCCCGACCAGGTGGAGTGCGCCGCGCTCGGCCTCAAAGAGTACGGCTTTAACTACGCAAGCCCCGCCGAAGCATATATGAAGCATTTCGGCAACCGCGGCTGGACTCAGGATATTGCATTCTTTGAGAATTACTATATGAGCATTGAGCATATCGGTGATTTGTTTGCAACCGTTGCGGTTATGCTTTACCCGCTTATTGCATTCAAAGATAAAGTCACCTCCGGCGTTGCACTTATAATAACCGCAGGTACAAGCATTGTTACCACCGCTATGACGAGCCTGCTTGTGCTGTCATTTAACACGGGTCTGCTCGCAGATGCCACGGCTCCGCGCTGCCTTACCGGCTCCAACTGGGGACTTTGGGAATTCTGCACCGGCGCAGGCGTGGGCTTCTTCACAATGCTTGCAATAGCAATACTGCCGAACTCACTCACAAAGCAGAGCGAGCCTGATACCGCACCATTTATAGCTAACGAAAAATTCGGCAAACTCATTAACCTGCTTGCAACCGTTTTCGTATTCGGCGTTGTTCCCATGAGAATAGTCGGCATTCGCTTCGGCAAACTGCTCGGCAATTTCGGCGTTGTGGAAGACGGCGGCGACCTCGGCGATATTCTTGCGATAGTGTTCGGTGTTATTGCGGGCATAATTCTTCTTATTGCGGTAGTTAAGAACTTCAAGAGCGGCAATGTTATTGCAATTAAGAAAACGCCCGATAAATTCGCTTTCGGTCTTTTCCCGAAATATCTTGCGCTGTGCGCGGTGGCGTATTTCTTCCTCAACCACGGCTACCTTATCACAATGCCCTACGGCGAAATGACAAGCCTTTCAAAAGCCGCTTACATACTTACCTCACCGGAGCAGTTTGAAACATTTGTAATGCTTATCTGCCTTGCGCTGATACTTGCGCTGTATATCCCGGTAAGGAAAAAGCTCAAAAAAGCATAACGGCTGACAGATAATAAAAAGGGTTGCGACGTTGTTCGTCGCAACCTTTTTTGTTATTTATATTTTATTTCTTTTTCTTCTTTTCGCGTTTGCGGTGTTTTTTCGGAGCTTCCTCATCTTTGTCGGCACCTATCGTAACATCCTCACGAGTCATTTTTTCGGCAGGCATCTTTTTGAGCCATACCGAAAAATTCAGGTGCGCATTCAGAAGCACCGCTATTGAACGCGCGGCGTAAAATGTAAGGAGCACTCTGCAACCGTCGAACCGGGCGGTAATAAGGCAGGGATTAAACAAAAACCTGAACACAAGTACCGCATCCGTTCCCTCCGGCTCGGTATTAAGAGATACCCTGCGCCCCATATCGGCAAATGCTTTACGGCATTTTTCCGGAAGCTCCGATGCCGAAAAATCAGCCTTATACTGCCGCTTTATGACCGCAATGCCGAGTACTCTTGCGGAAAACGAGCCGCTGAACACACTTTTAAATCCGCTTTTAAGCACGGTATCGGCAGCGGTGAGCACCTTGCCGTCATACTCCACAAAACCTGATAAAATGCGGCGTATTTCTTTGCGTTTTTCGTAATCCATATCCTACCTCTGAGTATTTAATATGAGACCGAGGGATTAAGCTCATAGAGCTGTGCGGCACATTTGACTGCGGTATCTTTATTCGCGCAAACACAGGCGAAGCTGTCGCCGCTGCTGTTTGCCCAGACTACCGTATAGCCCAATTCTTCAAGACTCACCTTTGCACTTGTGCTGCCTACAACCGCATCCTCGGCGGTGCTTTGGTTGGAGCAAATATATCTTGTGAAATCATCAAGCGAAATATTATCTGCACAGTAATAATAAACGGTATCGTTACCGGCAGTCATAACCGCGCAGATGCAATCGGCTTTTTTGAGTTCATCGCCGTAAGTAATCACAAAAGCTTCCTTCCCCTTAAGCTCGTAACCGTCGGGGATTTTAAGAGCTTTTGCGGCAGCCTTGGATTCTTCGCTTGCAACAGCTTGGGGCTCTGTTGTATTTTCGGTTTTTTCGCAATCCTCAAACACAACGTCATTGATTTTTACGGTATTTTCCGCAGTAACCTCGAGTGTTACGGAAATTGCTCTGCCCTTTTCGCTATTGCAGAATTTAAGCACATCCTTACCTGCCGAAACGGGTGCAATCTCTACGATAACGCGCGCGAAATTTGCAAAACCCGTTTTTGTGTCCGCATCCTTTACTTTTTCTGCCGCGGCGACATTTCGGCACTCTGCAATTTCGGGATTACCGTTACTGAAATTACCGAAACCGATATCATCTATTACAAAAGTTGCTGATCCGTCGTTATTAAGCTTGTAAGCATAGGCGCACTCTGCATCGCCCGGAGAATAAACCGCGGCATTGAGCTCGGTATGGCTGCTGCTTTCAAATGCGAAATTGCCGTCCGCATCGGTTTTGAACGAAAATTCTATTTGATATGTTTCCTCGTCCAACAATTCATTTTCTTTTACAAGTACAAGGTTTACAAACCCTTTGCCCTGATTTGAAGACCCTACTTTGTAAGTAACCTTTTTTGCGGAAGCATCGCTCTGCTCGCAATTTATTGCGCCGTCTGCATTGCAAACCCAGCCGAAGCCGTCTGCGAAATCACCGCTTACGGTGATTTCGTAGCCTTTGCCGGATTTTTTGACATCATAATCATAGAGCGAGCCGGTACTGTCAACATCGGTTTTATTTTTACTGCTTATAACAACCGCAGCCACCACCGCGGCAACAAGCGCAACCGCAAGGACTATGGCAATTATTTTCTTTTTCACAGTTTAAATCCTCCTTGCCGAGTAATGCACTGTTACACCAATGACGGTGCGGTAGTGGTGGTAGTGGTTTCTGCCTGCGTAGTTGGAACGGGTTCGGTAGTTGTCGGTACCGTCGTGGTTTCCGCCGAGGTTGTCGCTACCTCGGTGG
>JAZUJG010000197.1:0-1555 GCA_045642645.1 Acutalibacteraceae bacterium
GAATTTCCGCATTCAAAACCGAATGACATCCCTCAAAATTTCGCAATCTGAAAACTGAAAACTGAAAACTGAAAACTCATTCCGCCTCATTGCCGCCGGTGGCGTAATCTATTACTACTCCCGGCTGAACATTGTAGCAAAACACATTAAAGCAAACGCCGTCACCGCCGTCATCCACGGAATACGCCTCTATATGCACGCCGCGGCACAGAAGGTCATCATCTTCAAAGACCGGTGTCACGCGGTAAAGCACGCGCATATCGGTTTCCTTTATATAGTCGGCAACCATATTCTCAAATGGGAGCATACCTTTGGTGTTCATATAGCGTGTACCCGTTACAAGATTCTGCTTATTGGCATTTTCGCCCGCAAGCTGAAAGCCTATGAGGTGGCAGCGGTTGTAAAGGTATTTGCCGTCTATAAAATCATATTTTGCGGTCTGCCAGCCGCTCGGCTTTACGGAGCCGATTTCGCCGCGTTCCTCGGTGGGCATGAGGTCTTTGCCGAGGCAGGCAAATGCCGTTCCGCATCTGCCGAGTTCATCGAGCGGGCTGTATTTTTCAAATGTGCCCGTACCGCGCTTATATTCGGCGCTGAATTCGGGCTCGTTGCCGTTTATTACCACATACGGCTCGCCGCTGTATGCGGGTATATCGGTTATTGAAATTTTCGTGCCGCTGTATTCGGTAACGTCAGCCTCGGATGTCGTTTGCTGTGCAGCTGACGGCTCGGTGGTGTATTCGGTACCGGGCTTATTATCGGTTTTTACATCATCCGACGGCAGCAACGCCGCACCGATTGCCGCGAAAATGAGTGCAATTACCACGAGCGCCACAGCCGACAACTTCAATGCACGCTTGAAAAAAGCTCTTATAAACTTAAAGGGCAAAATAAGAACTGCGGCAATAAGGAATGCAACAGTCGCTTTACCTATGCCGAAGCCGAATGCGCAGCCGATAAAAATGAGTGACAGCAAGCCGCAGGCTGCGGGATTTTTGCAAAGTCTTTTAAAAAACGAGGATTTTGATTTTTTAGCCATTTTCACACTCCGTATAAACGCATTTGGTTATTTTTTCGTGAGAATTACCGCTGAATTCCGTAACGGAAATGCACGAATAATTCGAAAAATCGCTATCGAAAACCCTATCGTGCGGGTAATCTCTGTTCCAACGGTAAACGGTCAGTTCATCAAAGGAAATGCCGTTGATATTTTCCGGATTTTCGACGAAAAGCGGATATTCGCCGGCTTCTGCCGCTTCGCTTACGCAAAATACATTTTCATATTCCGCAAACAGCGGCAGTGAATACTCAAAAACCGCAAGTCTGCCGTCGGCAATATCGCCCATAATATCGGCAATCACCGCTTTGTCGCGGCTCTGACGGCGGTTATTGAACATCATACCGCCGGAATTATCAACGCAAACAATAATTTTCATACAGTCACCTTATTTATCGGCAAGGCGGATAAGCAGCTCCGCAAAAAGACTGTTTGCCCACGCAAACCACGGGCGCGAAAAGACGGTTGCATCGTCCTTGTCAAAGGATTCGTGCATAA
>JAZUJG010000198.1:0-3219 GCA_045642645.1 Acutalibacteraceae bacterium
GCCCGCGGGCTTTGAAATCGAGGAGGATACTCTGCTTGAACACTACCACAAGGGTATGTATAACGAGTATTACAACTCCGTAACCGGCAAAAATAAGTCGGATCGTAGCCATGTCGTTCTGTGAGCCAAGGAGTTGACTCTCTACCTTGTCTTCCTAAGACCGCTTGGCCTCCGACTTTAACCACGCCCGCGGGCTTTGAAATCGAGGAGGATACTCTGCTTGAACACTACCACAAGGGTATGTATAACGAGTATTACAACTCCGTAACCGGCAAAAATGCCAAGCTTAAAAAATTCCTTGATACCGCAAAGGTCGGCGATTTTTACTTCCTTGTAAAGAACAAGGCAAAGCTTACCGAAAGTGAGTACAACAGCGTTAAGGATTTGAAAATCTTTGATTTGATTATTGAAACCGCATTCAATATGTTGAGGGGCGACGGCGATTTCACCCCCGATACGCCCGAATATAAATTCCTTATGGCGCTTTGCGCGAAGCTCGACAGTATAATTGATACCCAGCCCTTTACCGATATACGCAGAAATGTGCTTGCAGGCTATTCGGTAACCGAGGTTATTAAGCCAATGCTTTATAACGGCACCGCCGTTTCCGACAGAAATGCGGAGTTCGATTTTACCGTTATGCCCGAAAATATACCGGCGCCTGCCTATACCTCGCACGCGGGCGAGGCGGTAATGGGTGTAATATATGCGCTTGCATTGCTGTTTTCGTTCGCTTGCCCCGCGGCGGCAGCTGTCGGCATACCGCTGCTTACGGTAAAAAAGAAGCTTAAAGAGAAGAAAAATCCCACCACGCCGAATTTGAAATATAACTGATGAACGGAAGCTTTTAATGGATATCAACAATTTGCTTTTCAGAAGAAAATTTGCATTTTCTCTTTATAAAAACCTTAAATTGAAGCTCGCGGAAGCGGATTTTTCAAAGCCCGTTTCCGAGAATGACCGCGGCAATAAATATCCGCTTATGTTTTCGTGCGGCGAGTTTACCGAAAATGTCAGCGGCGGCAGGTATTATTTCAGCGGCGGTACGGCGGCGCGTTACATTTCGCCGCTTTATCACTATGCCGTGAACGAGGTGGATGTGCGCGAGCTTGACGGCGAGTGCGGCTTCGTGTTCACGCACGGCGGCGATACCGTGAAAATCACGCTCGGCAATACCGGCGGGCTTTATGTTTTGTTCGAGTGCGGCGGCAGAGCCGAAAAAACCGAGGTCGATTTTGCATTTACGGGCGGCATAAAGCTCGGCGTGCTTGTGCGCAAGGCGTGCTTCGATGTCTATATCGACCGCGGCGGCTTCCCCGAATATATATGCACATTTACCGCAGATGAGTTCAAAGACTCCTCGCGTGAGGACTTTTTGAAATCCGCATCGGTGGGGCTTGTCTTTTCGGGCAGCGCGGTGTGCGGCGGCGCATCCGTTTACCACGACAGCGGCATTTCGCAGGCGGATATTCGCCCCGTGTGCTATGAAAACGGCGAGGTTATGACCGAAAACGGCAGGGTATTTCTGACCGCATCACTGCGTATGCAGGAGAACGGCTGCCAGGGCGTATTCGCGTGGGTGCCGGGCACTGCCGAGTTTGAGCTTACGGGCGTGCTTTTCTTTGATGCGGGCGACGGCGTGTGGGAAAATGACGTGGCGACCTGCCTCGTTTATGACCGCAGCCGTAAAAAATGGCTTTTGTGGGTGTGCTCGTTTTCGCACGGGCATATTCTCGGCCACGCCGAATTTGACGGCGAGCCGCGTTACGGCAGGAATGTTATCGACATTACACTCGTGAAAAATCTGCCCGAGGGCGCAGACGATACGGTGTTCGGCGGCAAGCAGGGCGATGAGGACCCCGCGCTCACATTTGACGAAAAGCCCGGTAAATGGCTGCTCGCGGTGTGCCGCGTGTGCAAGGAGGGCGGCTACCGTTACTTTTTCTTTGAGTCGGATGACCCGTTTGAAAACTTTGAGTTTGTGGGCAGCGGCGCGGGCGGCGGCGAAACGGGCGGCTCGTTCTTCCGTTGCGGCGGTGAATTGTATTTTATTTGCGGCAAGGGCTTTAACGAAAGAGCCCGCTACCGCGCATATAATTACGGCAGCCCGGAAGATTTCAAGCTTTTGCGGTACGACAGAGATGACGGCGGTTTTCGCGGCTGGGGCAGCGTGTTTAAGGTGAAGCAGGGCACGCGCGAGCGCATTTACCAGCTGACCTTTGACCGCTGCAGAGGCAGCGAATATAATTGGAGCTACGGGAATATATATTGTTTTGAGGCAACAATATAATGAATGATGCATAACGAATAATGAATAATTTCGGGGCGCAAAGCGCGGATTTTAATTAAGAATTATGAGTTAAGAATTAAGAATTATGGTTTTTCGGTTTTTGATAACGGAAAAACAGAACGAATTGTAGGGCGCGGCACCCCGTGCCGCCCGCAATACCTCACGGTTTTGATAACGAAAATTCAGAACAATCGGTACGGGCGGCGCCCCGTGCCGCCCGGGTGAGCTGCCGACGGCATTTTTGCCCGAGGCAGTTCACAGTTTGAAATAACATATAATATAAACCCCGCGCTGATTATGAAATCAACGCGGGTATCATTACGACACCGGTTGTATATTCGTATATTTTCGTTGAAAAGTTTGCTTGCGTGTGGTAAAATATAAATAATAGAAAATATGCGGAATGTTTCTGTTGTAAAATGCAGAAGCATTGCGGAAATATTATTTCGTCAAAACAGGAATGAAAAACCGTCTTAATGATTTCGGAGGGATTGGAATGATTCTGTACCATGGCAGCGTGGAGCTTGTGGAGCATCCTGAAATTCGGCAGGGCGAGGTTTATTTGGATTTCGGTGTCGGCTTTTATACCACAACTTCTTATGAACAGGCTGAACGTTGGGCAAGAATAAAGATGCGCAGAAACAACTCGGATATAGGCTTTGTATCGTGCTATGAGTTTGATTATGAAAAAGCAAAGAAAGAGCTTGCCGTCGAAACATTTGAATCCGCAGATGAAAAATGGCTGACATTTGTAGTGAATAACCGCAAGGGAGTTATGGCATCAAATCAGAAAGATGTGCATATAGGTCCGGTTGCAGACGATAATATATATCAATCTATTCGCCTTTTCGAAACCGGGGCATACGATGCGGAATACACCGTGAAAAAGCTGAAAACCGAGGTTTTGCACGATCAATGGACTCTGCACA
>JAZUJG010000199.1:0-20278 GCA_045642645.1 Acutalibacteraceae bacterium
GCTGGTGCTGCTTATAGTTGTGCTTATTATAGGCGTTTTGAGCCTGCTTTGCTATATAATCGCAGAGGAGCTTAAAGAATTTCTGCAATTCTTATTCGGTCAGTTTTCATCGCTCGATTCGCTTATTGCAACTGCCGAAACCAAGATTATTGATATTGTGGCAAAGCTTCCCGTAAGCATAAAAACCACGGTTGCAAATTATGTTACCGATTTGTTTGAAAATCTGCGCAGCGGCTCCGTTGCCCCCGAGGAAGGCGTGTCGATAGACTTTTCGGTGCTCTCCGCTCCCATAAGCGGCGCGTGGAGCGTGGTCAAGGGCATACCGTCGATTTTCCTTTCGGCGCTTGTCACGATTATTTCCTGCGTGTTTATGACTGCCGATTACGAAAATATCAGAGATTTGATTTTCGGTTTGCTCCCCGATGAAAAAGCGAAAAAACTCCGCGTTTCCAAAAGAACCGTATCAAAGGGCGTTGCCAAGCTTTTCAAGGCTTATGCGACAATAATGCTCATTACATTCTCCGAAATGTTCCTCGGGCTTTACCTTATGAAAATCATCGGTGTTTATAAGGGGGGCTACATCGCCATAATCGCTTTCGTGACCTGTATAGTCGATATCGTTCCCGTGCTCGGCACAGGTACGGTCGTTATTCCATGGGCGGTGATTTCACTCGTTCTCGGCAATTACGGTCTCGGCATTGCGCTGCTGATTCTGTATGCCGTAATTACGGTGTTGAGGCAGGTAATCGAGCCAAAGCTCGTTGCAAATCAGGTGGGGCTGCCCGCAATAGTTACAATAATGGCGATGTTCCTCGGCGTAAAAATGTTCGGCGCATTCGGCATCATAATTCTTCCGCTTTCGGTTATTATTTTCAAGCTGATGTTTGATGAGGGAATTATCGGTCATAAAAACGCATTTAAGCAGAACGGTAACGGCGAGCAGACGGCTGCACCCGTTAATGAAGAAAGCGGGGCGGAGCAATGACGGATATTCATTCCCATGTTATATGGCGTATGGATGACGGCGCAAAGCGCCATGCCGAAACGGTTGAGCTTTGCCGTATTGCCGAGCAAAGCGGCACCGATACACTGTTTTTGACACCGCATTTAATGTATTGGGAAGAAGCCGAGTTCCTTTACGACCAGCGTGAGGCGCGTGTTGCAGAGCTTGAAAATATACTTGAAGATGAGGGTATCAACCTGCGGCTTGTAAAAGGCTTTGAAATCCTCTGTGATGACGACATTTTCAATATCAAGTATTTTAAGCCGTATACGCTTGCGGGTTCCCGCTACATACTTATAGAATTCAGCTTTGACAACACCGCCGAGGAGGATGTCTCGGCGTGGTGCAGCTACCTCATTTCGTGCGGCCTTGTGCCGATCATTGCACATCCCGAGCGTTATGAGTTCGTTCTCTCCGATATTTCGGCAGTGGAACGCCTTTCGCAAAAAGGTGTGCTGTTTCAAATAAACGCAGGCTCGCCTGCGGGTATGTTCGGTGAGGATGTCGCCATGACGGCACTGCGTATGCTCAATGCGGGCTATGTCGATTTCATAGGCTCCGATGCCCACAATGTCCGTATGCGCAATACCGATATGCAGGACTGTTTTGACAGATATCCGCGCTATGCCGATATGCGAATGGTGGAAAAAGCAGTAAACGAAAATCCGGCGTATATTCTGAATGATAAAAAATATTTGCCGTTTCGCAAAAATTTTCCTTGATTTTTATAAAAAAATGAGCTATAATTCCTGTGTGTAATAATAATACACCTTGTATGTGTTACTATTTACTCGTAATATAGGATGAAAGGAGGATAATACAATGTTAGACGCTATATGGCAACTTCTTCGCAATAACGGACTTGACACAGATGATATCGCTAATTCGATTCATTCTCTTTTCTACAAGGTTCCTGCCGTTACCGATGCTGAAGGTACTGTTATTGAGGCTGAACATTACGAGGGCACTCTCAGAGCACTCGCAGGTTTCCCGATACTCGGCACTCTCCTTGAGCTGCTCGCAGACTTCGCTCCCGCTGTAGAACCCACCACACTCTTATAATTTTCAAGTGTGAATTATTGCAATAGTTTTCACGGAGGAGTGCAATGCACTCCTCTCTTTCTTGGAAAAATATCAAGGCTTCATATACCTATTATAATATATACATTCTGCGGAGGTTCTTATGAACGAACAGAAAAATGAAAATTCAAAAAAACTTGCCGTTATACTTGTGGTGATCGGTATACTTGCGCTTGCTATAATTATCACAGTTGTTATAGTAGTGGTTTCACTTACCAAGTTGGGCGATAACACACCTACACAGTACGTTATCTCTACACCGCAGACAGAAGCGGCATCACCCGAAACATCGTGGACTTATCCCGATGTGCTGACCTCGGAGTTTGCAGATGTCAGCGGCAGCGATGTGACTTCGGCTATTGTTTCCGATACTCCCACCGAAGCACAGAGCGAATATGTTGTGCCCGTGCCTACCGAGCAGGTCGATGTAAGCGCAGGCTCGGGCGAGGAGCTTTTCAGCGAGCTTGACAGTAAACAGAAAAACGGCGACAATGTCCTCAGCGATTCGCCGGACAACGAATTCATTTCGCTCGTAAACAGTAAATACGGCGTATCACCCGAATTGCTTGTTGCAATCTATTCCGTTCCCGACAGCGGCACGAACTTCGTTCTGCAGTTCAAGAACACGCGCGACGCAAACGGCAATGTCGTGAAAAGCCCCGACACGCTCGAAAAGGTCTACAATATCGGTAAAGACCGCAGCGTTAAAATCGCCACGGGCAAAATGATGGGAAATGTGGGCGTAAGTTATGCCGAAAGCCTTCTGTGTTTCGGTATAGTTACCGAATCCGTAATGTGCCAATACCCCGATTATTTCACCGGCGTTGAGGATAAACGCCCCAATCATTAAGAAAAAACCGCGAAATTTCTCAACTTTGTAAAAAATAACGAATTTTTACAAAAAAATTCTATAAAATGACAAAAAAACACTTGCATTATTGAAATGTATGTGATAGTATATTAGGGCGCGCAAAGGGCGTGTCCTAATATTTTTATGCCCTTTTGCCGCAGATATGCGTTGATGCGGGAGGTGGCTGCCCTTATTGAGGCAGGGAATTTCCGCGGAGTATGTCCGATTTAAAACCGGGCGTTTTTAATACCGTTACAAACCGTTTGCCGTCCTTAACTGCGGCTTCGGGCTTGTACGGAGCGTGAGTTTACCCCGGAATTGCCGTTCCGGTTTTTAAACGGAGCAGGCGAGAAGCCCGGGGGAGTTGTTAAAATTTACGCAGCCCGCCAAAAAAATTCAGGAGGCGTTATTATGGCAGTTAAGGAAAAAATCAGAATCAGACTCAAAGGTTACGATCACAACCTTGTAGACAAGGCAGCAGAAAAGATCGTTGAAACCGCAAAGCGCACAGGCGCTCAGGTAAGCGGCCCCATCCCGCTCCCCACCGAAAAAGAAGTAGTTACCATACTTCGCGTTGTTCACAAGTATAAAGACAGCCGTGAACAGTTTGAGCAGCGTACTCATAAGAGACTCATCGACATCCTCAGACCTTCAAACAAAACAGTTGAAGCTCTCACAGGTCTTGAGCTCCCCGCAGGCGTTGATTTTGAGATCAAACTTTAATCCGATAAAAGTTTGGTTTTGAATATACCTATTATATATATAGTAGGTGCAGGTCATGTTGAGTAAAACTCAACCAATAATCTGACAGGAGGAAAAAACAATGAAAAAAGGTCTTATCGGAAAAAAGATCGGCATGACTCAGATCTTCGACGAAAAGGGTAATATGATCCCCGTAACCGTAATCGAAGCTGGTCCGTGCGCAGTCGTCATGAAAAAGACGATTGAAACTGACGGTTATGAAGCCGTTCAGGTAGGTTTCGGCGATGTAAAAGCCAATAGAGTTACCAAGCCTATGGCAGGTCACTTCAAAAAGGCAGACGTCGCTCCCAAAAAGGTACTCAAAGAGTTCAAACTCGCTGATGCCTCATCGGTAAACGTCGGCGACATCCTCAAGGCTGACATCTTCGCAGCAGGCGATGTAGTTGACGTAGTCGGCACAAGCAAGGGCAAAGGCACCGCAGGCGCTATTAAGAGATGGAACTTCTCCAGACTTAAAGAGACCCACGGTTCAGGTCCCGTTGCAAGGCACGCAGGCTCACTCGGTGCTTGCTCCGATCCTTCCCGCGTTTACAAGGGCAAGAAGATGGCAGGTCACCTCGGTTCAGAGCGCGTTACCGTTCAGAATCTCAGCGTAGTTAAAGTCGACAGTGAAAACAACCTCATCGCCATCAAGGGTTCCGTTCCCGGAGCAAAGGGCAGCATCGTTGTTATCGCTGACGCAGTAAAGAAAGCATAAGGAGGCGTGACAGATGAGTAGTTTAGCAGTACTTGATATGGCAGGCAAAAAGGTCTCCGACATCCAGCTCAATGACTCCGTATTCGGCATTGAACCCAATATGTCAGCTATGCACCTCGTAGTTGTCGGCTATTTAGCAAATCAGCGTCAGGGCACTCAGTCCACACGCACCCGTTCAGAAGTCAGCGGCGGCGGCAAAAAGCCGTGGCGTCAGAAGGGCACCGGCCGCGCAAGACAGGGTTCGACCCGCGCTCCGCAGTGGTATCACGGCGGTATCGCTCACGGTCCCAAGCCCAGAACATACGGCATCTCCATCAACAAGAAGGTAAGAAGACTTGCTATGAAGTCAGCTCTTTCTTCAAAGGTTGCAGCCAATGAAATGATCGTTCTCGACGCCGTTAAGGTTGAGGAAATCAAAACAAAGGCAATGGTTGAGATGTTTGCAGCCATCAAGGCAGCAAAGAAAGTTCTCGTTGTTCTTCCCGAGAATGACGAAAAGGTTTACAAGAGCATCCGCAACATTGAAGGCGCTAAGGTTTCTACCGTTAACACTCTCAATGTTTACGACATTCTCAACTGCGACTCTATCGTAGTTCTCAAGGATGCTGTTAATAAGCTCGAGGAGGTATATGCATGAAGCTCGCACAGGATATCATCGTAAAGCCCATAATCACAGAAGCTTCCATGATGGGCATTGCCGAGAAGAAATATACCTTTGAAGTTGCCAAGGACGCCAACAAAATCGAGATAGCTAAGGCTGTTGAAGATCTTTTCGGCGTTAAGGTAGCTAAGGTCAATACCGTAAGAGTAAACGGCAAATTCAGAAGATACGGTGCACACGAAGGTTACACTGCATCCTGGAAAAAAGCAATCGTTACCCTTACCGAAGATTCCAAGACCATCGAATTCTTCGACGGTGTTATGTAATCTGTAAAACTTAAATAACTATACACCATGGAATAGTATGGAGTTGACATTCTCCGCAAAACCATAACAGGAGTGTGAATAAAATGTCTATTAAAGTTTATAACCCGACTACAAACGCAAGACGTAATATGTCGGTTACAGATTACTCCGGACTTTCAAAAGTAGCACCTGAAAAGAGCCTTCTCAAAGCTCTCAAAAAACATTCAGGTCGTAACAGCTACGGCAGAATCACCGTTCGTCATCGCGGCGGCGGCAATCGCCAGAAGTACAGAGTAATCGACTTCAAGAGAAACAAATTTGATGTTGAAGCAACAGTCAAGACTCTTGAATACGATCCCAACCGTTCAGCACACATCGCTCTTATTGAGTACACCGACGGCACCAAGGCTTATATCCTTGCTCCCGTAGGCCTCAAGGTCCGCGACAAGGTCGTTGCAGGTCCCGCGGCTGATATCAAGCCCGGCAACGCACTTCCCCTTACCAATATCCCCGTAGGTACTTTCATTCACAACATTGAGCTCTACCCCGGCAAGGGCGGCCAGCTTGCAAGAGCAGCAGGTAATGCTGCACAGCTTATGGCTAAAGAAGGCGTTTACGCTCTTCTTCGTCTTCCGTCAGGCGAGCTTCGCAATGTTCCCGTTGAGTGCATGGCTACCATCGGTCAGGTTGGCAACATCGATCACGAAAACGTTAAAATCGGTAAAGCCGGTCGTACACGCCATCTCGGCATCAGACCCACCGTTCGCGGTTCTGTTATGAACCCCAACGACCACCCGCACGGCGGCGGCGAGGGCAAATCGCCCATCGGTCGTCCCGGTCCCGTTACTCCGTGGGGCAAACCCGCCCTCGGTTATAAGACGAGAGCCAAGAAGAATCGTTCCGATAAGCTTATCGTGAAGCGTCGTAACGGCAAATAAGCCGGAAAGGAGCAGTGTTTTATGAGCAGAAGCATTAAAAAAGGACCTTTTGTACAGCCTAAGCTGCTCGAAAGAGTTCAGAAAATGAATGAAAACGGCGAAAAAATCGTTCTTAAAACATGGAGCAGAAGCTCAACAATCTTCCCGGATTTTGTTGGTCACACTTTTGCTGTTCATGACGGCCGCAAGCATGTTCCGGTTTATGTAACCGAAGATATGGTTGGTCACAAGCTCGGTGAATTCGCTCCCACGAGAACCTTCAGAGGTCACGCGGGTTCCAAAACTTCAAATAACGGCAACTAATCGGCGAAAGGAGTGTATTAATAATGGAGGCAACTGAAATGCAGGTGCTTGAAGCAACCGCTAAGGCTACTTTTATAAGAATAGCACCCCGTAAGGTTCAGATAGTTCTTGACCTTATCAGAAATAAGCCTGCTGATGAAGCGTTAGCAATTCTCAAGTACACACCGAAGGCCGCTTGCGAGCCGCTTGAGAAGCTTCTCAAATCTGCTATTGCAAATGCAGAAAACAAAAATCTCGACGTAAACAGACTTTACGTTGCAAAGTGCTGGGTATGCCAGGGTCCCACTCTTAAGAGAATCAGACCCCGTGCACGCGGCAGCGCAAACAGAATCAATAAAAAGACATCCCATATCACCCTTGTACTTAGGGAAGCAGAATAAGCGAGAGGAGGAAACATAATGGGCCAGAAAATCAATCCTACAGGATTAAGAGTAGGCGTTATTAAAGATTGGGAATCTCGCTGGTATGCTAAAAAAGGTGAGTTCGGCGATGTGCTCGTAGAGGACAACAAGATTCGTGAATTCCTTCTTGAGCTGCTTGCACCCGCCGGCGTTCCGACCGTTGAAATCGAACGCGACCCCAAGAGAATACGCATTAACATTCACTGCGCAAAGCCCGGTATCGTAATCGGCCGCGGCGGTGCAGAGATCGACAAACTTAAAGATACCGTTAAGAAGCTTATCGGTACCGATAAGGAAGTTTTCATCAACATCAACGAAATCAAGCAGCCTGACCTTAACGCTCAGCTCGTAGCAGAGGGCATTGCCGCTCAGCTCGAAAAGCGTGTATCCTTCCGCCGTGCCCTCAAGCAGGCCATCGGCAGAACTATGAAGGAAGGCGCAAAGGGTATCAAGACTCAGGTTTCCGGCAGACTCGGCGGCGCCGAAATTGCCAGAGTTGAGACTTATCACGAGGGAACTATTCCCCTTCAGACCATCCGTGCCGACATCGACTACGGCTTTGCAGAGGCAAAGACAACCTACGGTCGTATAGGCGTTAAGGTTTGGGTCTACAAGGGCGAAGTTCTTCACGAGTCCCGCAAAAAGAGGGAAGGAGGAGCCAAGTAATGTTATTACCTAAAAGAGTTAAATACCGCAGAGTTCAGAGAGGCCGTCTTAAAGGCGCTGCTCACAGAGGAACCAAGGTCAACTACGGTGATTTCGGTCTTCAGGCTCTCGAACCCGCATGGATCACTTCCAACCAGATAGAAGCCGCCCGTATCGCTATGACAAGATACACCAAGCGTGGCGGTAAGGTTTGGATAAAGATTTTCCCCGACAAGCCTATCACAGTGAAACCCGCCGAGACCCGCATGGGCTCCGGTAAAGGTTCGCCCGAGTATTGGGTAGCCGTCGTTAAACCCGGTAAGATTATGTTCGAAATCGGCGGCATTGAAGAATCAGTTGCACGCGAGGCAATGCGTCTTGCAGCTAACAAGCTTCCCATCAAGTGCAAGTTTGTCAGCAAGGCAGCAGAACAGGATGGTGACGCAGAATGAAAGCAAGTGAATTGAGAAAACTTTCTCAGGCGGAGTTGGATGCTAAGCTCCTCGAACTGAAGAAAGAGCTTTTTAACCTCCGCTTCCAGCAGGCCATCAATCAGGTTGATAACCCAATGAGAATCAGCGCCGTTAAAAAGGATATCGCAAGAGTTATGACCGTTATCCGCGATATGCAGCTCAACGGTAAAAATTCTTGAGACGGAGGGCAATTAAATGAGTGAAAGAAATTTAAGAAAAACCCGTGTCGGCATCGTAACAAGCGACAAGATGGATAAGACCGTTGTCGTATCCATTCAGGACAGGGTAAAGCATCCGCTTTATAAGAAAATAGTCAACCATACCCTCAAAGTTAAGGCTCATGACGAGAATAACGAGTGCGGTATCGGCGACCGTGTAATGATTATGGAAACACGTCCCCTTTCAAAAGATAAGAGATGGCGTGTATGTGAAATAATTGAAAAGGCCAAATAATTTGGTTCCTAAAAGGAGGCACACACTGTGGTACAACAGCAGAGTTACCTCAAGGTAGCCGACAACACGGGCGCAAAAGAGATTATGTGCATTCGTGTACTTGGCGGTTCCGGCAAGAGGTATGCCAACGTTGGTGATGTTATCGTGGCTTCTGTCAAGAAAGCAGCACCCGGTGGCGTTGTTAAAAAAGGTGAAGTCGTAAAAGCAGTCGTAGTTCGTACGGCAAGCGGTGTTCGCCGCGACGACGGAACATATATCCGTTTTGATGAAAACGCAGCAGTTATCATCAAGGAAGATAAAAACCCGAAGGGTACCCGTATTTTCGGGCCTGTGGCAAGAGAGCTTCGTGAGAAAGATTATCTCAAGATCCTCAGCCTTGCTCCCGAAGTACTTTAATGGGAGGTACGAAAATGAATAAAGTTCATGTCAAAACAGGCGACGAGGTCATCGTCATTCAGGGCAAAGACCGCGGCAAAAAAGGCAAGGTACTTCAGGTATCTCCCTCAGAAGGCAAAGTCATTGTTGAAGGCGTAAACATCGTTTCCAAGCACGTTAAACCCCGCAAGATGGGCGAGCCCGGCGGCATAATCAAGGCTGAGAGCGCCCTCTATGCCGATAAGGTACAGCTTGTTTGCCCGAAGTGCGGCGCTGCCGCAAGAGTCGGTCACGACGGTGAAGGCAAAGACAAAAAGCGCGTTTGCAAAAAATGCGGCGCAAAGTTTGAATAAGGAGGAAACTACTGATGGCAGCAAGACTTAAAGAAGTATATAAAGCTGAAGTAGCTCCTCAGCTTATGAAAAAATTCGGCTACAAGAGCGTTATGCAGATTCCGAAGCTCGACAAAATCGTTATCAACGTTACCTCGGGCGAAATCAGAGATAACTCCAAAGCTCTTGAAGCTATTATCGGTGATATCAAACAGATTACCGGTCAGACTCCCGTAGTTTGCAAGGCAAGAAAATCAGTTGCTAACTTCAAACTTCGTGAGGGTATGGATATCGGCGCAAAGGTAACCCTTCGCGGCGACCGTATGTATGAGTTCCTTGACAGATTCTTTAACCTCGCTCTTCCCCGCGTAAGAGACTTCCGCGGTATCAACCCCAACTCTTTCGACGGCAGAGGCAACTATTCAATAGGCGTTAAAGAACAGCTCATCTTCCCCGAAATCGAGTACGATAAAATCGACAAGGTTCGCGGTATGGACATTTGCTTCATTACCACTGCGAACACAGACGAAGAAGGCCGCGAATTACTTTCACTTCTCGGCGCTCCGTTTGCTAAGTAAGGAGGGTCATCGTGGCTAAAACATCAATGAAGATAAAGCAGGCGAGACCTGCTAAGTATTCCACCAGAGAATACAACAGATGCAAAATCTGCGGAAGACCGCACGCCTATCTGCGTAAATACGGCGTTTGCCGCATTTGCTTCAGGGAACTTGCTCATGCAGGCCAGATCCCCGGAGTTAAGAAGGCAAGCTGGTAAGAGCAATTGATAAAGGAGGAAACACGGTATGCAGATTACTGATTCAATTGCTGATATGCTTACAAGAATCCGTAATGCAAGTTCAGCAAAGCACGATACAGTGCAGATCCCGGCATCTAACATCAAGAAGTCAATTGCTCAGATTCTTGAAGATGAGGGTTATATAAAGAGCTTCAAGGTAATCGATGACGGCAAGCAGGGTATTATTGAGATCGCTCTCAAATACGGCGCAAACAAGTCTCCGGTTATCTCGGGCCTTCGCAGAGTTTCCAAGCCCGGACTCCGCATTTATTCAGGTTGTGAGGATATGCCTAAGGTTCAGAACGGTCTTGGCATCGTTATCCTTTCCACCTCTAAGGGTATTATGACAGACAAGGACGCACGCAGCCAGCACGTCGGCGGCGAAGTTCTTGCATACATCTGGTAAGGAGGTTACAGTATGTCACGTATAGGCAGAATGCCCATCGCCGTTCCGGCAGGCGTTGATGTCAAGATCGACGGCAGCACTGTTACCGTAAAGGGTCCCAAGGGTACTCTTACCAGAACAGTCAGCAGCAACATAAAAGTTGAGCTTGACAACGGCGTAATCACAGTTACGCGTCCCGACGATTCAAGAGAGAATCGTTCACTCCACGGCCTTACCCGTACACTTATTGCCAATATGGTTATAGGCGTAAACGAAGGCTATAAGAAAGAGCTTGAAATCAACGGTGTTGGTTACCGTGCAGAAAAGCAGGGTAAAGAGCTTGTTCTCAACGTAGGCTATTCACACAGAGTTGCCATGTCTGAGAATGAAGACATCAGCATCGAAGTTCCTGCTCCCAACAAAATCGTTATTTCCGGTCCTGATAAGCAAAAGGTTGGTCAGTTTGCTGCAGAAGTCAGGGGTAAGAGACCTCCGGAGCCTTATAAGGGTAAAGGCATCAAGTATGTTGATGAAGTTATCCGCCGTAAGGAAGGCAAGGCCGGTAAGGGCGGTAAATAATCCCTGAATTCGATTAAGAGGTGAAAATAATGGTACAGAGACCGAACACTAATAAAGCAAGGGTTCAGCGTCATAAAAGAGTACGCGGCAAAGTAAGCGGTACTGCTGCTTGCCCCCGTCTCGATGTATTCCGTTCGCTTCAGAATATCTACGCTCAGCTTATCGATGACGAAAACGGCGTAACGCTCGTTTCGGCTTCGACTGTTGAAAAGGATTTCAAGGATTACGGCGGAAACAAAGACGCAGCCTTTAAGGTTGGCAAACTTTTAGCAGAACGCGCAGCGGCAAAGGACATCAAGGATGTCGTATTTGACCGTGGCGGCTACATCTATCACGGCCGTGTAGAGAGCTTGGCCGAAGGCGCCCGCGAGGGCGGCCTCAACTTCTAAGAAAGGGAGGAAACAACTTTGGCTAAATTCGAATCAGCTCAGAAAGATTCTGAGTTTCAGGAAAGAGTCGTTGCTATAAACCGCGTATCAAAGACTGTTAAGGGCGGCAGAATTATGAAATTCTCTGCACTTGTAGTAGTTGGCGACGGTAAGGGCACTGTCGGTTTCGGCTTAGGTAAGTCAAACGAAGTTCCCGATGCTATCCGCAAGGGTATCGACGACGCAAAGAAAAATCTCGTTAAGGTTGCTCTTAAGGGCACAACAATTCCTCACGAGGTTATCGGCAAATTCGGCGCAGGCGTAGTCCTTCTCAAGCCCGCCGCACCCGGTACCGGCGTTATCGCCGGCGGCCCCGTTCGTGCTGTCATTGAGACCGTAGGTATTCAGGACATTCGTGCTAAGGCACTTCGTTCCAATAACCCCTGCAACGTCGTAAGAGCCACTATGGACGGACTTCTTCAGCTCCGCAATGTTGAAGATGTTGCTGCTATCCGCGGCAAATCCGTTAAGCATTTTAAAGACTAAGGAGGGCGGTAATTATGGCTAATATTAAAGTAAAGCTCGTTAAGAGCCTTATCGGTTCCAAGAAAGATCAGATTGCCACCGCCTATGCGCTGGGTCTTCACAAGATCGGCGATACTTCAATTCAGCCCGATAACGCGCAGACCAAAGGCAAAATCAAGAAAATCGCTCATCTTATTGAGGCTACAGAAGAATAAGCAAGGAGGTGCAATTTATGAAGCTTCACGAGCTTTCACCCGCTGCCGGCTCCAAAAAGGAAGTCAAGCGTATCGGCAGAGGTCCTGCATCAGGTCAGGGCAAAACAGCCGGTAAGGGTCACAAAGGTCAGAAGGCACGTGCCGGCCGCGGTATGCGCCCCGGTTTTGAGGGCGGCCAGATGCCCTTACAGAGACGCCTTCCCAAGAGAGGTTTTAATAACATTTTCGGCAAGGAGTTTGCTATTGTTAATTTAGCAGCCCTTGAAAACAAGTTTGAAGACGGTGCCGTTATTGATATTGAGGCACTTCAGTCCGCAGGACTTGTCAATAAAACACTTGACGGTGTTAAGGTACTTGCTCACGGCGACATCACTAAAAAGTTCACCGTCAAGGTAAACGCTTATTCTGATGCAGCTAAGGCTAAAATTGAAGCTGCCGGAGGAAAGGCAGAGGTGATTTAACATGTTTCAGACCTTGGCCAATGCATGGAAAATCCCCGATTTAAGAAAAAAGATTCTTTTTACAGCATTTATCATAGTAATATTCAGAGTAGGTGCTAACATCCCCGTTCCGTTCGTAAGCATTCCCGCTACCGGTCTTATCGACCCCACCGCAGGAACCACCTTCCTCAACTATCTCAGTATGATGACAGGTGACGCTTTCAACTACGGTACCATCTTCGCTCTTTCAATCACACCCTACATCAACAGCTCCATTATCATTCAGCTGTTAACGGTTGCGATTCCCTACCTTGAGAAGCTTTCCAAGGAAGGCGAAGAAGGCAGAAAGAAAATCGGCGTTATCACCCGTTACTGCACACTCGCACTCGGCCTTTTACAGAGTATTGCTTACCTCATCTACCTCAATGCAAAGGGTTACCTTCTTTACACGGGCGGCGGCTTTGCAAAGGTATTCCAGGCTTTGGTTGTAATATTCGTTCTCACAGCGGGCACCACGCTCGTTATGTGGCTCGGCGAGCAGATAAATGCAAAGGGCATCGGCAACGGTATCTCGATAATCCTTTTCGCAGGTATCATTTCCCGTATCCCCACGGAAGCAACAATGCTCTTCGGTACATCTGAAGGTGCTACCGGCTACTTCGCAAGAGGCGGCGCATATTACTTCCTCGCTCCGTTCGTAGTTGTTATCTACCTCGCTATGATTGCTTATATCGTTTGGATGGATAACGCAGAACGCAGAATTCCCGTTCAGTACGCAAAGAGAGTTGTCGGCCGTAAGATGTACGGCGGCCAGAGCACTCACATTCCGATTAAGGTTAATATGAGCGGCGTTATGCCCATCATCTTCGCAAGCTCCATTCTTTCTCTTCCGCCCACGATTCAGCTTTTCGTGGCAAACAAGATTAAAGAGGGCGGCTTCTGGGAGACCTTCTTCGGTTGGTTTGAGCCCACCAGCGTCGTTTACGGCGTGCTCTACTTCCTCATGATAATCTTCTTTGCATATTTCTATGCAGCCATTCAGTACAATCCCACCGAAATGGCAAACAACATCCGCAACAATGCGGGCACAATCCCCGGCATTCGCCCCGGTAAGCCCACCGCACAGTACATTGAAAAGATTATCTCCAGAATAATCCTTCTCGGCGCACTGCTTCTCAGCGTTGTTGCACTTTTACCCACGGTGTTCTCACAGATTACAACACTCTGCCAGGTTCCTATGAACATTTCACTCGGCGGTACTTCCATAATCATTATGGTCGGTGTTGCTCTTGAGACAGTTAAGCAGCTTGAAAGCCAGATGATGCTTCGTCATTATAAAGGCTTCCTTGATTGATAGAGAGGAAACGTTGATGAATCTTATATTTCTCGGCGCTCCCGGTGCCGGCAAAGGCACTCAGGCGGAGTATATTGCTGCAAAATTCAGCATTCCCACAGTTTCCACCGGTAACATAATCCGCGAGGCTCTCGCGAACGGTACCGAAATGGGACTTAAAGCAAAATCATTTATCGAGGCAGGCAAGCTTGTTCCGGATGATGTCGTAATCGGCATCATCAAGGACAGGTTGGCAGCAGAGGATTGCAAGGGCGGCTTCATTCTTGACGGCTTCCCCAGAACAATTCCTCAGGCGGAAGCGCTCGATGCAATGGGAATAATCATCGACCGCGTGGTTGAAATTGATGTTCCCGATGAAGTAGTGGTAACAAGAATGTCCGGCAGGCGTGTTTGCAAAGCTTGCGGTGCTTCGTACCATATAGTCAACAAGCCCTCTAAGGTTGAAGGCGTTTGCGACCTCTGCGGCGGCGAAACCGTTTGCCGTAAGGACGATGCTCCCGAAACCGTGCTTGACAGACTTAATGTTTACCACGAACAGACCGAACCTTTAAAGGATTATTACGCAAAGAGCGGTAAGCTCCGCAGCGTAAACGGCACAGCGGCTATCGCAGATATCACCGCTTCCATCCTTAAAGTGTTGGAGGATTAAGCATGATAGTGCTTAAAAGCGAAAGAGAGATAAAGCAGATGCTTGAAGCCTGCAAAATCTCCGCGGAAGCACTAAAGGTGGCAGGCGAGGCGGTCGCTCCCGGTGTTTCGACCTGGGAAATCGACCGAATCGCAAGAAGGTTTATTGAGAGTAAGGGCGCAAGACCGACATTTCTCAATTACAACGGCTTTCCTGCCGCCGCATGCATTTCCATAAATGACGAGGTCATTCACGGAATCCCCGACAAAGCACATATTCTGAAATCAGGCGATATAGTCAGTATCGACCTCGGAGCCTGTATCAACGGTTTTACCGGTGATACTGCCGCCACTTTTGCCTGCGGAGAAGTTTCTGCAGAAGCAAAGCGGCTGATGGAAACCACCGAAGCGAGCCTTTACGAAGGTATTGCAAAGGCGGTTCCGGGCGGCAGATTGGGGGATGTGGGCAGCGCAGTTCAAACATATTGTGAAGAACGCGGTTATTCTGTTGTCAGGGATTACACCGGTCACGGTGTGGGCGCAAGCCTCCACGAAGACCCCGCGGTACCGAATTACGGCACACCCGGCAGGGGAGTCAGATTGGTACCGGGCATGACAATTGCCATAGAGCCTATGATTAATGAGGGTAAGGCAGCTGTTAAGACTTTGTCCAACGGCTGGACGGTCAAAACGACCGACGGCAAGCTGTCAGCTCATTTTGAACACACCGTAGCAATCACAAGCAGCGGACCGCTGATAATGACTAAGTTATGATGTGTGACGAGTTAAAACGCGGCAGCGTAGTGCGTTCCACAGCGGGGCGCAACAAGGGCAAAGTAATGTGCGTGCTCGAAGTCGAAAAAAATTTCGTATACGCCGCAGACGGTAAAGAGTATTCCGTAGCTCGACCCAAGCTGAAGAATATGAGGCATATAGAGCCCACCGGAGCGGTCATTTCAAACGAAGAGTTGTTAAAATACGACTCGCGGCTGAGAAGAACGCTGGCAGACTTAAACAAAATTGATTCGTAGGGAGGTAGAGGTTATGTCCAAAGACGATATGATCGAGGTTGAAGGTACCGTAATTGAAGCGTTGCCCAATACCACATTTCAGGTTGAACTTGAAAACGGTCACAAAATTTTAGCCCATATTTCCGGCAAGCTGAGAATGAATTACATTCGCATACTTCCGGGCGATAAGGTTACAGTAGAAATGTCGCCGTATGACCTTACTCGCGGGCGTATCACATGGCGTTCGAAATAATTTAAGGCAAAAACTGAACTTTAGGAGGTATTCCAATGAAAGTCAGACCTTCTGTTAAGAAAATTTGCGAAAAATGCAAGATAATCAAGCGCAAGGGCAAAATCATGGTAATCTGTGAGAATCCCAAGCACAAACAGCGTCAGGGCTAATTCCGGCGCAAACCAAATTTGGAGGTGCAACTGAAAAATGGCGCGTATTTCAGGTGTTGATTTACCAAGAGATAAAAGGGTAGAAATCGGTCTTACCTATATTTTCGGTATCGGCCGCAAGACTGCCAGCGACATTATTGCTGCTACAGGTGTCAATCCCGACATCAGAGTTAAGGATCTTTCCGAAGACGATGTAGCAAAGTTACGTGAGTACATTGATCACAACGTTAAGGTTGAAGGCGACCTTCGTCGTGAAACAGCTTTCGATATCAAGAGACTTGTCGAAATCGGTTGCTATCGCGGTGTTCGTCACCGCAAGGGTCTCCCCGTAAGAGGTCAGCGTTCCAAGACGAATGCTCGTACACGCAAGGGCCCGAAGAAGACCATAGCAAATAAGAAGAAATAAGACAAGGAGGATATTAGTATGGCTACAAAAGCTACCGGCAAAAAGTCAGTCGGAACACGCAAGCGTCGTGAGCGTAAAAATATTGAACGCGGTGCGGCTCATATCCAATCCACCTTCAATAACACGATAGTTACCATTACCGATACTCAGGGTAATGCAGTTTCATGGGCAAGCGCAGGCGAGATGGGCTTCAGAGGCTCTCGTAAATCCACTCCCTTCGCAGCACAGACCGCAGCAGAAACCGCTGCAAAGGCTGCTATTGAGCATGGTATGAAAACTGTTGAAGTTTATGTTAAAGGCCCCGGTTCGGGACGCGAAGCTGCAATCAGAGCATTACAGGTTGCAGGCCTCGATGTTACTCTTATTAAGGATGTAACTCCCATTCCCCACAACGGTTGCCGTCCGCCCAAGAGAAGGCGTGTATAACATAATAGGAGGATACGAATTATGGCAAGATATACAGGCGCGGTATGCAAGCTTTGCCGTCGTGAGGGCAAAAAGCTCTTCTTAAAGGGTGGCAGATGCTATACCAACAAATGCGCTTTAGAGCGTCGTCCCTATGCGCCCGGCCAGCACGGTCAGGGTCGTAAAAAGGTTTCCGGTTACGGCATGCAGCTTCGTGAGAAGCAGAAAGCAAGACGTTACTACGGCATCCTTGAGGGCCAGTTCCACAAGTATTTCCTTATGGCTTCCAAAAAGCAGGGCGTTACCGGTGAAAACCTTCTTCGCATCTGCGAGAGCCGTCTGGACAATATAGTTTACCTTCTCGGCTGGGCTGATTCCCGTGCAGAAGGCAGACAGTTCGTTACACACGGACATTTCTGCGTTAACGGCAAAAAGGTTGATATTCCTTCTTACCTTGTTAAAGCAGGCGATGTTATTTCCGTTAAGGATAAAACCGCTCAGTCCGATGCTTTCAAAAATATTATCGAAGCCAACGGCAGCCGTCCGGTTCCCACTTGGCTCGATCTCAATCGTGAAGCTCTCTCCGCTAAGGTTGTAAACCTTCCCGAAAGAGATCAGATCGAAGCTCCCGTTGAGGAGCATCTTATCGTCGAGTTCTACTCGAAATAATGCTCTTTAGCCTTACAGCCTTTACGGCAAACCAGAAACAAATCTGTGTATTAATTAAGGAGGGTTTGGTATGATTGGTATTGAGAAACCCGAAGTAAAGTTTTCCGGCTCGGCAGAAGAAGCCGCATACGGCTCATTTGTGGTAGAACCTCTTGAAAGAGGCTTCGGTATCACACTTGGCAACGGTCTGCGCAGAGTGCTTCTTTCCTCGCTCCCCGGTTATGCTATTACATCCGTTAAAATCGACGGTATTCAGCATGAGTTCTCAACTATCCCCAACGTAAAAGAGGATGTTACCGAGATAGTTCTTAACCTTAAGGGCGTTATTCTCAAAATACACGGAGACGGCCCCAAGATTATGTATATTGAGGCAAACGGCTCCGGTGAAATCACTGCAGGTGATATCAAGGCTGATTCCGAGGTTGAAATTCTTAACCCCGAGCATCATATAGCTACACTCGATGCAGACGCACATGTAGTTATGGAGCTCACCGCCGACAAGGGCAGAGGTTATGTTTCTTCTGACAGAAACAAGCAGCTTCTTGAGCCTGCATTAGGCGTAATAGCCATTGATTCGATCTACACACCTGTTCTCAAGGTCAATTACACCGTAGATAATACGCGTGTTGGCCAGATAACCGACTACGACAGACTCACCGTTGAGGTCTGGACCGACGGTACAATCTCCGCTAAAGAGGCAGTATCGTTTGCGGCAAAGATTCTCACCGAGCACCTTAATCTTTTTGTTGAGCTTTCAGATGAAGTTTCCAACACCGAGATTATGGTTGTTAAAGACGACAGCGCTAAGGAAAAGGTTCTTGAAATGACTATCGAAGAACTCGACCTTTCCGTTCGTTCGTTCAACTGCCTGAAAAGAGCCGGCATAAACAATGTTGAAGATCTTATCAGCAAAACCGAAGACGATATGATGAAGGTCAGAAACCTCGGCAGAAAATCTCTCGAAGAGGTTATTGCCAAATTGGCTTCACTTGGTCTTTCGCTTCGTGACGATGATGAATAATCCTCAATTTCTTCAAAGGAGTGAATTAAAGTGCCCGGAACAAGAAAACTCGGCAGAGCAAGCGACCATCGCAACGCTATGCTCCGTAATATGGTTACATCTTTGCTCGAAAACGGCAAAATGGTAACAACTGTTACAAGAGCCAAAGAAGTTCGTGCAATGACCGAGAAGATGATTACTCTCGCAAAAGTTGACAGTCTCCACAATAAGAGACAGGCTTTGGCTTATATCACCAAGGAAGATGTCGTTAAAAAGCTTTTTGACGAAATCGCTCCCAAGTATAAAGACGTAAACGGCGGTTACTGCCGTCTTATCAAGACTGACGCTCGCCGCGGTGACGCAGCTGAGATGTGCATTATTGAGCTCGTCTGAGTGTAACACTAATTAAAGCAAAAGTACGGATTGTTTTAAAACTTTCCGTACTTTTTATTTTTATTTGCCGCTGTGTTTGCAATAATATATTTGTATATTGATAACAAAAATCAATGCAAAATTTATATGAAAAATTTTAATGTAATCTTAAACTTCCTCTTTTATTTTTTCCGTATTAGTGATACAATATATAAAGTTAAAATGGTTTTTCGCGTGTTCAAATACAGATTACAAGGTTAGGAGTGCAAATCCTTTGAGTACATCTGAAAAATTCGTCATTCGCGGCGGCAATAAGCTGCGCGGTGTTATAAATATAAGCGGTGCAAAAAATGCCGCACTCGGCATTATACCTGCAGCCATTCTTGCCGATGAACCCTGCCGCATAGAAAATGTGCCGGATATAAGCGATGTCAACACAATGGTAAAAATTCTTCGCTTCCTCGGTGCAGAGGTCGAAACACCTGAAAAGGGGGTCCTTGTTATCGACGGTAAGAATGTTGACTGTACAAGACTTATACCGGACGAGCTCACCCGTAAGCTCAGAGCATCGTATTACCTTTTGGGCGTGCTGCTCGGCAAATACAATGCCGCAAAGGTCGCAATGCCCGGCGGCTGCTATTTCGGTGTACGCCCAATAGACCAGCATATCAAGGGCTTTGAAGCACTCGGCGCAACGGTTACCACCGAAAGTGCGGTTGTAAACGCTTCGGCAGATATGCTGCTCGGCTCGTCTATATATATGGATGTTGTTTCGGTTGGCGCTACCATAAATGTTATGATGGCGGCAGTCAAAGCCAAAGGACTTACCGTTATAGAAAACGCCGCAAGAGAGCCGCATATAGTTGACCTTGCTAACTACCTCAACTCTATGGGCGCCGATGTCAGAGGCGCCGGCACCGATGTTATTAAAATCAGAGGTGTTGAAAAGCTCCACGGCTGTTCTTATTCGATTATACCCGACCAGATCGAAGCCGGTACCTATATGGTAGCCGCGGCAGCGGCAGGCGGCGAGGTCGTTATAAATAATGTTATCCCCAAGCACCTTGATTCCATAATCAGCAAGCTTGAGGAGTGCGGAATCGGCGTTATTGAGGAAGATGAAAGCGTCAAAATCATCTCCAAGGGCGGCAGACCCGGAAGCTGCAGAGTAAAAACAATGCCGCATCCCGGTTTCCCGACCGATATGCAGCCGCAGATAACCGCCATGCTTTCCGTTTGCAACGATACAAGCTATGTTATAGAAAGTGTGTGGGATAACCGCTTTAAATATGTTGAGCAGCTGCGCAGAATGGGTGCAAATATTACCGTTGCAGGTAAGAATGCCACCGTCACCGGCGTGCCGGAGCTTAACGGCGCACCCGTTGAGGTGGATGATTTGCGCGCAGGTGCGGCAATGGTGATTGCAGGCTTAATGGCTAAACGCACCACAACCATCACCAACATCAAGCTTGTTGACCGCGGTTACGAAAATCTCGTGGAAAAGCTC
>JAZUJG010000200.1:0-1583 GCA_045642645.1 Acutalibacteraceae bacterium
CATAGTGACCTTTGCGACCTTGCCGTTTTCAAAGAAGAAAAGCATATAACCCTTATAATCAAGAGTGAGCGCCATATAAACGGGCTTTTCATCCTTTTCGAATTCAAGCTTTGAGGGTATGAAATCGCCGAGTGCGCTTGCTTTTGTATCCTCAAAGTCCGATGCCTTTGCTTTATAGACCTGGCATTTATCGGTAAAGAACAGCAGCTCCGCGGCGTTGCGAGAGAGAGCCTCGAACACGATTTGGTCGCCCTCTTTGAGCTTTTGCTCGCCGCCCATACGAAGTGACAGAGGCGTGATTTTTTTGAAGTAACCGTCGCGTGTGAAGAAGATATTGACCTCGTAATCGGGAATTTCCTCAACGACTTCTTCCTCAACATCATCGTCATAGATAATCTCGCTGCGGCGCTCCTTGCCGTATTTATTCGCAACGGCAGTCAGTTCTTCAACGATTAATTTCTTTATACGCGACTTGCTGTTAAGTATATCCTCCATATCCTCAATGCTTTTCGTGAGTTCATCAATATCGGAAAGGCGTTTGAGAATATACTCGCGGTTAAGGTGGCGCAGTTTGATTTCGGCAACATATTCCGCCTGAATTTCATCAATACCGAAGCCTATCATCAGATTGGGTACGACCTCGGCTTCCTCCTCGGTTTCGCGCACGATTTTGATTGCCTTATCAATATCGAGAAGTATCTTTTTAAGGCCTTGCAGCAAATGCAATTTATCCTTTGCTTTGGTAAGGTCAAAATACACTCTGCGGCGCACACACTCGGTGCGGAATGCTATCCACTCGGTAAGCAATTCGGCAACGCCCATAACGCGCGGCATACCGCCCACAAGCACATTGAAGTTTGCGCTGAACGATTCTTCAAGCGGTGTGGTTTTATAAAGGCGCTTCATAAGCTTATCGGCATCGGTACCGCGTTTGAGGTCAATGGTGATTTTAAGACCGGATTTGTCGGTTTCATCACGGATATCGCTGACCTCTTTAAGCGAGCCGCCCTTAACCTTTTCGATTATTTTATCTATAATCGCTTCGCAGGTGGTTGTGGGAGGAATTTCCGTAATATCTATGCAGTTGTTGGATTTATCGTAAGAGTACCTTGCCCTGACCTTTACCGAGCCCCTGCCGGTATTATAGACCTCTTCAAGTGCGGCTCTGTCGTAAACGATAAGTCCGCCGCCGATAAAATCAGGCGCTTTAAGTGTTTCAAAAACATCAAAATCAGGATTTTTGATAAGTCCGATTGTGGTTTCGCATATCTCGCGCAGGTTGAATGAGCAGATGTTGCTTGCCATACCGACTGCAATACCGCTGTTCATATTGACCACCACACTCGGGAAGGATACGGGCAGAAGCGTGGGCTGCTTCATTGTAGCATCGTAGTTATCAACAAAATCAACGGTATCCTTATCTATATCACCGAAAAGTTCGGAGCAGATGCCCTCAAGCTTTGCCTCGGTATAACGCGAGGCGGCATAAGCCATATTTTTGGAATAGGCTTTACCGAAGTTGCCCTTACTGTCAACATACGGGTGCAGAAGTGTTTCGTTACCTTTGGAAAGGCGCACCATTG
>JAZUJG010000201.1:0-5492 GCA_045642645.1 Acutalibacteraceae bacterium
CTTGTCGAGTCCCTTCCAGCGCGCCAAAAATCAGTTGAACCGTAAGGTTCAACCGATTTTTTATCCAAGCCGCAGCTTTCTTATCACCACGCCGTAAGGCGTGTATATCATCAAGGTCGGCTTTGCCGACCTTGTATCTCATCACGCGTAAGCGTGCATTCCTGCGGCTTGATGATATACAATTTTTTGCGGAATTGATGATATACAGCACTTCGTGCTGATGATATACAATTCCTTGCGGAATTGATGAGATACAACACTTCGTGTTGATGATATACAAGGCTTCGCCTTGATTATTTATCGCCCCGCTTTACAAACCGCCTCATTTATGTCATAATATCGCAGTCGGCAATTTCGGATTGCAAATACTTAATTATCATCTGCCACCGGGCAGGAATGCACAGCATTCATACCGCAATGTTAGGTCTTTGAAGATGCGGTGTGGGTGCTTTTTTTAAAAGGATTTCTATGAAATATTCAAATGACCTTGTTCTTGTGGTTTTGTGGGCTATGGCTTCGCTGAATGACAAAAGCTACATTTCGGTTATGGTGTGCTTTGTCGTGTTCTTTGTAAATGATATGTACGGCTTTATAAATTGGAAGCGTATGGAAAAATTTCAGCGTGAACACAGTAAGGTTTGACGGATATATCTCTTGAAAAAGTATAATTTTTAATAAATTATTGGAATTTGGGGAACTTTTTGATATAATTTAATAAAAAAAGTTCCCCAATTGTGATGTTTGAATGAAATAATAAAAGGAGTAACAGCTATGAAGAAAACCACACTGAAAAAATATGCCCGTCTTATTGCGCGCACGGGCGCAAACATAAAAAAAGGTCAGCCCGTCAGAATCACCGCCGAGGCAGACCAGTATGAATTTATAACCCTGCTTGTTGCCGAGTGCTACAAGGCGGGGGCTTCGCGCGTTGAGGTGGACTGGGGCTACCAGCCCGTAACAAAGCTCAACTACCGCTACCGCACTCTGAAATCTTTAAGCACCGTTCCCGCGTGGCAGGAGGAACGCTTAAAGCAGATGGTGGAGGAAATTCCCTGCAGAATATGGATAGACAGTGAAGACCCCGACGGGCTTGCGGGCGTTGACCGCGAAAAAATGCAGAAATCGCAGATAGCTCGCTACAAGGTTACGAAGCAGTATTCCGATGCGCTTGAAAATAAGGACCAGTGGTGCATAGCCGCCGCGCCGTCTTACGCGTGGGCAAAAAAGGTATTTCCGAATGAAAAGAAGAACAAGGCGTACGAAATGCTCTGGCAGGCAATTCTCAAAACCGTGTATGTTACCGATGACAACGACCCCGAAAAAGCCTGGGCGCAGCACGATGCCGATATTAAATCGCGCACTGAATATCTCAATAAAATGAAGTTCGATTACCTTGAATACAAGAGCGCAAACGGTACCGATTTCAAAGCCTCGCTCATTCCCGAGGGGCATTTCAGCGGCGGCGGTGAATATACGCTGGGCGGCAACTATTTCAGCCCGAATATGCCGTCGGAGGAGGTTTTCACCTCGCCCAAGCGCGGCTTTGCGGAGGGCAGGCTCGTTGCCACCAAGCCGCTTTCGTATCAGGGGCAGCTTATAGAGGATTTTTATATTGATTTCAAGGACGGCAAAGCCGTTTCGTGGGATGCGAAAAAGGGTAAGGACCTGCTCGACAAAATGCTCAATATGGATGAGGGTGCGCGCTGCCTCGGCGAGCTTGCGCTCATACCGTACGACAGCCCCATAAACAATATAAATATTCTTTTCTACAACACTCTTTTCGATGAAAACGCGAGCTGCCATGTGGCGCTCGGCAGAGGCTTCTGCGACTGCATAGACGATTTTCAGAATAAAACACTTGAGGAGTGCCGCGAGCTCGGCATAAACGACAGTATGATACACGTCGATTTTATGATAGGTGCCGAGGATTTAAGCGTTACCGGCTACAAGGACGGCAAGGCGTACCCCGTATTCCGTAACGGCAACTGGGCATTTTAAGGAGGATTTACCGTGAATAAGATTTTAAGAAGTATGCTTCTGGGATTTTCGCTGCCGTGCATTTGCGCTATGGGCACGCCCCGCAAATTCAAAAGCGACAAGTATAAACGCGAAGCGCCCGCGCCGCTTAAATTCGGTGAGGACGGCAAATTCAGAATACTGCATATTACCGATATACACGATGTGGAGCCGGAAATGGATGACGATGAAAACCGCGAAATCCCGCTTTCGTGCGATAAGGAAACGATAAATGTCATTGAAAAATGCGTTGAAGCGACCAAGCCCGACCTTGTTGTTTTCGGCGGAGACAATATAAGCGGCTATTGGGAGGAATTTACCTATAATTTCGTGGAAAGTACCATTCAGCGCATTACCGAGCCGATACGCCGCCGCAATATACCGCTTGCGGTAGTGTTCGGCAACCACGACGGCGAGGCGGGCTTCCACACCGAATTTCAGATGATGGTGTATATGGAGTACCCGAACTGCCGTTCAAACCTCAACGATGCCGATGTTTACGGCTGCGGCAACTGCAACCTTACGGTAAAAAGCAGTAAATCCGATAAGGATGCGTATTCTATATGGCTCATTGACTCAAATGACTATATGAAAGATAAAAACGGCGAATTTCCGTATGACTGCGTGCACGCCGACCAGATTGAGTGGTATGAAAAGCGCGCCGCCGAGCTTAAAGAGGCAAACGGCGGCAAGCCGCTGCCGGCAATACTTTTTCAGCATATGCCCGTTCAGCAGGAGTATGATTTACTGAAAGAAACCGACTGCGCGGGCGAAAATACCGTTGAAAGCCGCGGCAAATTCCATACCTACGGCGAGTCGCTCATTTCGGGCAGATTCCGCGAGATGCCCTGCCCGCCGAATAAAAATGAAAGCCACCGCGAGCAGTTTGAAAGCTGGAAGAAAACCGGCGATATCGTTGCGGCGTTTTTCGGCCACGACCACGTGAATGATTTTCACATAAATGTTGACGGCATAGACCTTTACCAGACCATAGGTGCGGGCTACTTTACATACGGCAAAGAGCACGGTGCAAGGCTTATAGTGCTCAATGAAAACGAGCCCGAAAATATTTATACCGAAACTGTTGAGGTCGAGCGTATTACAGACTCTCTGCTCGACTGATTTATGCTCTTGATTTTTGCGGGTCAATATGTATAATTGTTTTTGTAATCGTAAAAACAGTGTAATTTTTTTATAATTCAAAGGGTATTAAGGGTGTAACAAACACAGGGGGGGAATATTTATGCCGAACTTTAATCAGCAATTTATAAATAACCACAAAGACCTTGCCGCAGAATATGTCAAAACCAAGCCTCCGCTTCTGCAGGATGTGCAGCAAATACAGGCGGCAGAGAAACGCTATGATGAAGCAACCGATGAAATGATGCGTGATGTTGCCGATGCCGAGGTAAAAAGGCTTAACGAGGAGCTTGACCGGAAAGTTCCGCCGTTCCGCGACGAAGCGATAAAAACCGATTTAAACGGTCTTGTGAAATATTCGCTCGATAATATGTTTGAGCCGGATATGACGCCGCAGGAGCTTACCGCATATATTCAGCGCAGAATACCTACCTACCACTTTGACTGCGGTGAGCAGCATCTTAAAGAGCAGAATGAACTGCACGAAGCTGCGAAAGCCGCTGTTACTGAATACTGTGCGGATATTCTGCGCCCCGATTCGCTTTACCATACGGGACAAAAGGTGTTCAGCGGTCGCTCAAAAGGTGAGTTGGGCTATTTTATTGAAAAATTTATGGGCGATGAACAGAAAACGGAGTTAAAGCGCCTTGCAGATGAAGCCGATGAAATAAACGCTCTTGATAAATCCAAAGTGAAATCTCCGCAGGAAGCGGAAAGAATAAAAGCTCATAAAGCGGCAGCTTCCGAATTGCACGCAAATGTCTGCCGCAAGCTCATTGAAATGACCACCGATGAGCAGCTTGATAAGTACAAGCACATGAGTATGCAGGAGCTGCTTGCAGACAAAAGCACCTTTGCGCTGTTTTCTGCGTGCGGTTCGCTTAACGATTCTAAGGAAAGCATCGCAAATAATCTCTCACCCGCGGAAACTGCGCTGTTCCATGAGCGTATGCTGAAACTGCAGAGTGTTTACGGTTCGGTTTCAATGAAAGTGAATGCTCTTGCGACCCCTCTCGGTAAAATGCTGGATGTTGAGCAGCTTAAGTCCATTACGCCGGAGCAGATGACTTTGCTGACGGACGGCGCGGAAGAACCGCCTTATATGAAAAATGTCAATCAGTTTATCGCTTCTGATCCCATCAAGGATTTAAGCTTCGGCAGAGGCACCGCTTTTTCAGCCGCTACCGATATAATTGCGGATAAATTCCCTCAGTTCAAGCGGCAGTTCAATACCGTTGCATCCAAGAACGGACGCTACGCGGATGGCTTTGACGACAGGTTTATTTTCTGGGATGCCGATGGTAACGAGCTCAAAACGGAACAAAAGGCTGCCGATGAGACTTTGCAGTGGAAACGCCCGGTTTATGTTACTACCGCAAACAATCCCGAAGCCGACCCCGTGCTTATGTATATTGATGAAAAGGGCGACCCTCACTTCGACGATGATGCCGCCGCCGCTTTCGGCGAAGCAAAGGAGTCTGAAATATCACCGTACCCGAATCCGCCCGCACCCGAGGATCAGCCCGGATTTTTCGGTAAGCTGTGGAACGGTCTGCTCAGAGGCGTTGAAACGGTATTTGCTTTTGCAGGGGCTGACGGCGATTCGCTTCGTTCGGAAAAAATGCTTGCATACAACAAGTACCTTGATGCAAAGGAAATGTATGATAAGCACCGTTCGGGTATTGAAAAACAGCAGGCCAAAAACGCCACTCTGCGCAAGTCAGCCAATGCGTTCAATAAGTCTAAGGATAAAATAACCGGCAAAATGGCTGAAAAATTCGGCTTTGAAGTGAAGCCGAAGGAAGTAAAAGCCGCCGAGCAGGCGCAGAAGGTCGAAACCGCCACCAGAGAAAAGGCTGCCGACACCCGCCAGAAGCTTATACAAGCCAAGGCGGACAAAGTCCTCGGTTATGTTCACAAAACGCTCAATGATCCGTTTGACGATACATTTCTTGCCGAAGTCAAGGGCGTTATCGGCAAGGATACAAAAGAGGCGACTGCCATAAGCAACGAGCTGCTTAAATGCTCGCACGAGCAGCTCAATCAGCTTTATATGGAATACGGTCAGAATTCGGGCAGCGAAGGCTATACTCTTGAAAATGCCCTTACCAAATTCGCAACTGATAAGGGCGAACAGGACAGAGTCAACGAAAGAATTGCCGACAGGCTCGAAACCCGCGCCGAAGCAGGTATGAAAATCTGATAAGAAACAAAAAATATGCTGTGGACGCTGATTCGCAGCATATTTTTTATATTACCTCATTACACGCTTTTGGTATAAAAATGAATTGCAATTTGTTTATTATTGTTGTATAATAATATATCAATACAAAATT
>JAZUJG010000202.1:0-3352 GCA_045642645.1 Acutalibacteraceae bacterium
AACAGTCGGTCAGGCATCGCGCATAAGCGGTGTTTCGCCCGCCGATATTGCGGTGCTGCTCATATACCTCAGAAAAAACGGAGGAGATAACAGATGATTTACAGAAACGAACACCCCAGACCCGATTTCAAACGCGAAAAATTTGAAATTCTCAACGGCGAATGGGATTTTGAGCTTGACCTCGGCAACAGCGGCATAAACAGAAAAATGTTTGAAGCCGATGCCGTATTCACCAAAAAAATAAATGTACCCTTCTGCCCCGAAAGCAAGCTTTCGGGCGTGGAGTACAAGGATTTTATTGCGGCTGTGTGGTACAGACGCAAAGTAAATATTGATGACGGCTTTTTCGGCGGCAGAATTTTTCTTGTGTTCGGCGCAGTTGATTTCCACGCAATCATCTACATAAACGGTAAAAAGGCGGGTGAGCATTTCGGCGGCTACACCGCATTCAGAGTGGATATTACCGATTTTGCGGTTAAGGGCGAAAATGTTATCACCGTTTATGCCGAGGATGACACAAGAAGCTTTTTGCAGGCGCGCGGCAAGCAGTGCGAGGAGTTTTATTCACGCGGCTGCGACTACACGCGCACCACGGGTATTTGGCAGACAGTTTACCTTGAAGCCTGCCCCGAAAATTATATTAAAAGCTACAAGGTATTCCCGAATATTTCAAACGGCACGCTTACGGTTGAAGCCGCCGTCTGCGGCAAGGGCGAATTTGCCGCCAAGGCGTTCTGGGGCGAAAACGAGGTCGGCTCGGTAAAAGCCGAGGCACTCGGTCAGAGCGTTACCGTCACCGTTCCGCTTAAAGAAAAGCATCTTTGGGAAATCGGCAAGGGCGGTCTGTATTCACTTGAACTGACCTTCGGCGGCGACAAGGTCACGGGCTTTTTCGGTCTGAGGGAAGTGAAGCTTGAAGACGGTGTGTGCAAGCTAAACGGCAAGCCCGTTTTTCAGCGCCTCGTGCTCGATCAGGGCTTCTACCCCGACGGCATTTACACCGCTCCCACCAAGGAAGCGCTTAAACACGATATTGAAATGTCCATGAAGGTCGGCTTTAACGGCGCAAGACTTCATCAGAAAATTTTTGAGCCGCTTTTCCTGCACTATTGTGACGAGCTCGGCTACATAGTCTGGGGTGAGCACGGCAACTGGGGACTTGACTGGACACGCTTTGAGTCAATAAGATACTTCCTGCTTGAAATCGAGGAGGAAGTCGAGCGTGATTTCAACCACCCCGCGCTTATAGGCTGGTGCCCGTATAACGAAACCTGGGACAGAAACGGCAGAAAACAGGACGATGACGTTTTAAGAATTGTTTACCGTACCGTAAAGGCTATGGACAAAACACGCCCCTGCATCGACACAAGCGGCAACTACCATGTCGAGACCGATATTTTCGATGTTCACGATTATGAGCAGGATGTAGAAAAATTCAAAGCTGATTACGATAAGCTCTTTACCGAAAATGTGCTTACCGACCGCCACGGCAGCCGTCAGAAATGGGCGGGCGAGCCCGTATTTATGAGCGAATACGGCGGCATCAAGGTCGACCTCAGCAAAGGCGATGACGACGGCGACCGCACAAAGAGCTGGGGCTACGGCAATTCCGCAAGAAGCCTTGAAGAATTCTATGAGCGTTACGAGGGGCTTACCGCGGCACTACTCGACAACCCGAAGATGCTCGGCTTCTGCTACACGCAGCTTACCGATATCGAGCAGGAGCAGAACGGCATTTTCTTCTACGACAGAACGGAAAAATTCGATGCCGACAGACTTTACAAAATCAACACCAAGGTCGCAGCAATTGAAAAATAAGTAAAATCACAACAGAGCAAACAAAAATCGTGAAATAAAACTGCAAAAAACGCGGTCTTATTTCACGATTTTCCGTTTTTGTGAAATTACAAATACTATATGTATTTCAAAAACCGCAGAAGCGCGTCAATGCGGGCATATTGCAGCCGAACGGCAAATCAGCGCAGTTCATACGAACCGCGCTGATTTTATTACTTCTTAAAACGGATATCTTAATACATTCCGCCGCCCTGTGCTGCTGCCATAGCCGCTGCGTTTGCGGCATCTGCTGCCGGGTCGGGCTTGTCGGTAACAAGGCTCTCGGTGGTGAGTACCATAGCCGCTACCGATGAAGCGTTCTGCAAAGCGGAACGGGTTACCTTTGTGGGGTCGAGAATGCCTGCCTTTGCCATATCGGTGTATTCCTCGGTTGCAAAGTTGAAGCCGTAGCCGTTCTTCTTGGAGCGAAGAATGCCATCGATGATAACGCTGCCTTCAAGACCTGCGTTAGCGGCGATCTGGCGAACGGGCTCCTCAATAGCCTTGCGAACGATGTTTGCACCTGTCTTTTCATCGGAATCCTTGATGGTGGCGATGAATTTTTCAAGGTTGGGGATAGCGTTGAGAAGCGCAACGCCGCCGCCTGCAACATAACCCTCTTCAACGGCTGCCTTGGTAGCTGCGAGAGCGTCCTCTATGCGAAGCTTCATTTCTTTCATTTCGGTTTCGGTGGCAGCACCTACGCGGATGACTGCAACGCCACCGGAAAGTCTTGCAAGTCTTTCCTCAAGCTTTTCCTTATCGAAAGCGGAGGTGGTGGTTTCAAGCTGTGCCTTTATCTGTGCAACGCGGTTCTTGATGTCTGCCGCTGCGCCGAGACCGTCAACGATAATGGTATTCTCTTTGGAAATCTTTATCTGGCGTGCTCTGCCGAGCTGGTCGACGGTTGCATCCTTAAGGTCAAGTCCGAGTTCCTCGGTGATGACCTCGCCGCCGGTGAGTATGGCTATATCACGGAGCATCTCTTTGCGCTTGTCGCCCAAGCCGGGAGCCTTAACGCCGACGCAGGTGAATGTGCCGCGAAGCTTGTTTACGAGGAGTGTTGCGAGAGCCTCGCCCTCAATATCTTCTGCGATGATAACGAGCTTTTTGCCTGCCTGAACGATTTTTTCAAGCACGGGGAGAATTTCCTGAATGTTGGAAATCTTCTTGTCGGTGATAAGGATGTAGGGGTCGTCGATAACGGCTTCCATCTTGTCGGTATCGGTAACCATATAGGGGCTGATATAGCCGCGGTCAAACTGCATACCCTCAACAACATCGCAGCTGGTTTCTGCGGTCTTGCTTTCCACAACGGTGATAACGCCGTCGGCGGTGACCTTCTTCATAGCCTCTGCAATGAGCTTGCCTATATTTTCATCGGCAGCGGAGATTGTTGCGATTCTTGCGATATCGGCAGCATTCTTGACGGGCTTGGAATTCTTTTTAACTGTTCCAACAACATTTCCAACGGCGGCCTTGATACCTCTTTTAAGTACCATGGGGTTTGCGCCTG